>JBKJIP010000168.1:0-7630 GCA_046598515.1 Fimbriimonadaceae bacterium
TGAGATCAGCCGACCCCGGGAGAGATCGAAGCCGAGAAAAGAACAGGGGAGACGCTCGTGGTAATGGAAGGCCAGCAGTTTTGGAAGGGGGTTCAATTCCCCCCGCCTCCACCAAAACTCTCGGTTTCTTGGGTCGTAAATCGTAAATTGTAAATCGTAAATCGACGGGAGGTGTACCGGTGGTTCACGCTCGATTGCGCGCCGCACTAGAGTGGTCAGAAACCTTGCGCTTGGTCGCTCCGTCGATTTACAATTTACGACTTACGATTGACGAACCACGAAATCCTTAACATTCCTCGCACATCCTAGGGCCATTGAACGTACCTACTGATACGATGGAAACCCATCATCGCATGGCCCTGTCCCACGAGCTCGCTGAGCTCGAAACGATGTTGCTTGAAATGAGCTCCAAAGCAGGCTCGATGCTGCATCGGTCGGTGGAGTCTCTCGTCCAACTCGATCACGACCTCGCCATGGAAGTTATCGATGCCGACGATGAAGTCGACGACATTGATCTCGCCATCGAAGAAAAGTGCCTCCGACTGCTCGCGCTCCAGCAACCCATGGCCCGCGATCTCCGCGAAATCGGCACGATCATGAAAGTGATCACCGACATCGAGCGCATCGGGGATCTCTCCGTAGACATCGCCAAATCCGCGATGAAGATCGAAAAAGAACTGGGGCGTACAGATTACGTCGACATCCGAAGGATCGCCGGCGTCGCCCAGATGATGCTCAACGAAGCCCTGGAAGCCTTCACGAAACAGGATCTCCAGCTCGTTAACAGCGTCATCGCGAAAGACGACGAAGTGGACAACCTCTACCGCGACATACGCGGCCAAATCCACGACCGCATGCGCACCGATCCCGAAGAAGTCGTCGCCGCGAGCTGGCTCCTCATCGCCATTCACCACATCGAGCGCGTTGCCGATCACACCGTCAACATCGCCGAGCGCGTCGCCTTCCTGGTCACTGGCGAGTTCCGGAAGTTGGTCGATGACGCCGGCGAGCCGACTTAACGCAGGATCTCATCTGCAATCGCCGAAACATCGACCGAAGCAAAGTCGGTCGTATCGACTTCAATGACTCGCCCCGGCACATCCAAGGGCGCACACTTCCCCTGCATCAAATACCCGCGAAAAGGCTCCGCATTATCGCCATCGCAATGCCCCGGATGCCTGCGCCCAGACTCAACCCGCTCCTTGAACCGCTCAAAAACCACCTCGCCATCCGCGAAGCATAGGACTTGGACGATCTCGAAATCGTAAACTGACATCCATCGCTCAAACTTATCTTTGTCGTAGGCCGCATTGAAATTGGCCTCGAGAGCGAAGCCGCGTCCCGCGCGTAGTTCTTCCTCGAGAATCGGATTTAAAATCGCATGCGTCACGCCGCTCAGCTTGTGCGCCCAAGCCCGATCCTTGATCCCAAGCTCATCGAAAAGGGTCTCCTTGACGACATCCTTAGAAAAGAACGGTAGCCGCAACTCCGCGCTGAGTGCCCGACCGATCGTCGTTTTCCCGGTGGCCGAGATACCGTTGATGAGCAGGACAAGGGCGGACACCCCTGCATTCTATTACGTGCGGCTCGGAAAGTCCCGCGCCGCCGCCCTCGTCCACACTTCGCAACCGAAGCTAAAACCGAAACTGGAAACTGCTCGCCAAACACCCGTCCGTCGATTTACAAACTATTGATTTACTATCCCTACCCGAACATCAGCCTCATCAAGTCGATCCGCAACGTGAAAGGAGGAACGGAGAACTGGTTGATCGGGCTAATCGCCCGGAAAATCGTGCGCACCGTCCCATCCGGAGCAACATAAGGCGAGTTCGAACTTCCTAGATCAACATCCACATTCTGATAACCGTTGGCCGCGATTTTGAAGGCGGGACGCACGTCGTAAACTCCAGTGTTCCAGTTGTAGAGCCAAATCATGCCCGTCGTCGCGATCGCCGTCGAGACGCGCAGGTTCATAGCCAAGACAGTGGCATCAGGAGAGACTTTGAAGTCCGTCTGAATGGCGGCAACCTGACCGAGTCGGTTCACGAAAGTTGATGCAATATTGTAGGTGACGCCGTCGGATGTCCATAGGCTAGAGAGTTTGCCGCCGAGATAAGTGCCTTGATAAACAGCAGCCGCGACGGCATTGGACGAGAATCCGGGGATGGTCGCCAGTCTAAGATGCCAGATGTCTTCCTCATTGTTGAAAGTCGCGGCATAGGCGATGTTGGCCCCGGCGCTATCGGAAACCATGCCGATGTAGTCGCCCATCTTGTCCTGATTGGGGTAACCAATGTTGGGGTTGAACTGAGGGCTCACCTGAACATTCGGGGTCCACGTCAGGCCGCCATCGAATGATGAGGTCATGTAGAGCGCGGACATCGCGGTCGCGGGATTGGCCCGAGTGTCGTTCCAACAAGCGTCCAGACGGCCGTTCGGCGCTACGGCGAGCGTTCCGAACCAATGGTGTGCCCCCCGGCCCTTGGGATCGGTATTTAGGGTGCGGGGATTACTCCAGGTCAAACCTCCATCCGTGCTGCGAACGAAGTTCACCTGGCAGGGGTTTAGAGTGTCCACGCCGACCGAACAGAGCATGTAGATATTGCCCCGCGTTGGGGCATTGGACCGGTCTACAGCGATCCACGCCTGCCCAAGAAGTCCGGCCGGATTTACGAAAGAGCCATAGACGATAGACCCTCCCAAGTTGACGCTGGTCGCCATATCGAAGGTCGGATTTGCGGTCGCAATTTTGGCATTGGTCGAGCGAACGACCCGAAAAGGATCGCTCAGGCCGCAAAGAAAGAGATCGCCATTCGCGGCGACATCGAGGGTGCCCCAGATTGGGGAGCCGGGAATGTTGATTGGATCCAGCCAACTTGCGCCGCCATTAGTCGACCGACTGAACTGCCTTCCGCCGTAGTTATTGCCCGCCGTGCTCCAACACTGGTAAAAGTTGCCCCGGCCAATGCTCCCCGTCCGGTCGATCGTCATCCACTGCTTGTCTCCCCCTGTGGCGGGACCCATATTGAGCCAGGATATTCCACCGTTGAGCGAGCGCCAGACGTCATCAAAAAACGTCTCCATCAAACTGTTATAGTAGAACTTGCCGGAGGCATCCACCGCGAGAACCGGATCACTGCGAAAGACGCCCGGCTGAAGAACGGTATTCGCGCGCCAGGTCGTTCCCCCATCGCTCGTATAAGCATTGCCGGCTTGCCGAAAGTTGGAAGCCACGTTATCGAATTGCCTCCAGCCAACGACTATGCGCTTACGATCATTGGGGTCTACGGCGAGGGAGGGTTCATTGGCAGCGTCGCCAACGATGTTCTGGCCCTGGGAGTCTACATTCACTTGGCGGCTAAAGTATTTTCCCCACGTAATCGTGGTTGGCAACGCGAGGCTGCGCCAAACCGACGGCCCGAGCCGCATATCACCTTTTCGTTCGAGCACGGGGACGATTTGTTCATTATCATCGGGTAAGCCGCGAACATTCGAGGATCGGTACCAGATGCCGAGGCGGCCGTGATCGACCGGCGCCTGTTGAGCTTGACCGGAAACCGTGCCTGCTAGTAGTAGGCCGAATACAGACACCGAACGCATAGATGTGACCCCCGTTCGCGCCAATGCCGGTACGAACGCGCGCAGTATACAGGGGGATATCCAGTCTTTTGCTTTTAAGGTCGAAAATGAAATGCTGAAGCGGCTTGAAAATCTTTGGCGAGGGCTGTCAGGTTTTAGCGGCGGTTCGGGCATCCGCCTATGTGCGACACGGCCAAGCATAAGCTGAGCATCGTTTTAGACTGGGTTGGTAACGTGAAAACATGCCGGCCATCCTCGCGGCGCTCGCGATTATGCAGACTCACACATTCACCGTCCAAGGCGAGCATTTCATGCTCGATGGGAAGCCATTCGTGGTTCGCTCGGGCGAAATCCACTATCCGCGGATCCCCCACCAATACTGGCGGGTGCGACTGAAGATGGCGCGGTCGATGGGGCTGAATACCATCTGCACCTATGTCTTTTGGAACCTCCATGAGCCCAAACCCGGCAAGTGGGACTTCACCGGCGACCTCGACCTCGGCAACTTCATCAAGATAGCGGGCGAAGAGGGCCTCAAAGTGATCGTCCGCCCCGGGCCCTACGTCTGCACCGAGCTCGATTTCGGCGGCTTCCCCGCCTGGCTCTTGAAAGACCGCTCGATGACCGTCCGAACCAAAGATCCGAAGTTCCTCAATTTAACCGAGACCTACATGAAGCAGGTCGGACGGATCGTAAAGCCCTACCTCATCGGCAACGGCGGCCCCGTCATCATGGCTCAGGTCGAGAACGAATACGGGTCGTACGGCAGCGACCACGAATACATGGGCGCGATTCGGGACATGATGAAGCGCACTGGGTTCGACTGCCTGCTCTTCACCTCCGACGGTCCCGGCCAAGGCATGCTCAACGGCGGCACCCTCCCCGATCTGCCCAGCGTCATAAACTTCGGCGGCGGCGCCCCCGCCGCCTTCGAAGAGTTCGCCAAGTTCCGCAAAGGCGTGCCCCGGATGATCGGCGAATTCTGGGCCGGCTGGTTCGACCACTGGGGCAAAGGCCATCATACATCCAATCTGAACGGAAACCTGACCGACCTCAAGTGGTGCCTCGACAACGATGTCAGCTTCAACCTGTACATGTTTCACGGCGGCACGAACTTCGGATTCATGCAGGGCTCCAACGGCGGTGCGAACGATTACAACGTCGACACAACCAGCTACGACTACGACTCGGCCCTAAACGAATCGGGGCGGGTAACTCCGAAGTATCTCGCCTTCCGAGAAGCCATCCTCACCAAGACGAAAGAGGTAGTGCCCCCCATCCCCGACATGGCGCCCACGATCACAATCCCCCCGATCGAGCTCATGCGAGGCGAACCCCTGCTCGGCTTCTCGGCGATTCAGAATGTCTCAGAAAACCCCAAGACCTTCGAGGACCTCGACCAAGCCCACGGTATGGTCCTTTACTCCAAGAAAATAGAAAACGGGGGTGAACTGGTTATCGACCGGCTCATGGATTACGCGATCATCTACATCGATGGAGTTCGCATCGGAGTCCTCGACCGCCGCCGCCAAGAGAAAGCCATCACCCTGCCCCGGGGCGGCAAGCTCGACATCCTCGTCGAAGCTCTCTCCCGAGTGAACTTCGGCGGCCTCATCCCGCGCGAACGGAAAGGAATCGATGGCAAGGTAACCCTCGACGGCAAAGAACTGACCGGTTGGGCGCACAAGGGATACCCCCTAGAATCTTTGAGCCCATGGGAAGCCATGTCCATGATCCCGCCCCGCCGCGGCCCCTACCGCTACCATGCGACCTTTGAAGTCACCACGCCTGGCGATACGTTCCTCGACATGAAGAACTTCACCAAGGGTTTCGTATGGGTCAACGGACGCAACCTCGGCCGCTTCTGGCGAATCGGGCCGCAACAAACGCTCTTCCTTCCCGGCGTCTGGCTAAAGACAGGCAGCAACCAAATCGTGGTGCTGGACGAAGCCGAGAACGTCGAGAAGCGCGTGATCGAAGGTCTGAACTATCCCATCCTAAACGAAGCGATGATCGACCATAAGGGACTTCACCGCGACAAAGACGAGAAGCTCGATCTAGCCGGCCTCTCGCCCATTGCGACAGGTTCGTTACCCGCCGGTCCCGGCATGAAAACCGTGCCCGTATTCGCCGAGGGCCGCTATCTCTGTCTACAAGTTCTAAACGAGCATGTTGCCGGTGGTCCTTACACGTCTCTCGCCGAAATCTACGCCGTCGATGCCGCCGGTAAAGAAATCAGCCGCGAAAAGTGGAAGGTCGCCTATGCGGATAGCGAGGAAATCGACAACGAGAACGGCTCCGCCGCTAACGCGATCGATCAGCAGCCAACCACGATGTGGCACACCCGCTGGGGCGACTCCCAACCCCCGCACCCCCACGAGATCGTCATCGACTTCGGCACGGTCGTCAAGCTATCCGCGGTGAAACTGCTGCCAAGAGGAGAAGGTCCGAACGGTCGGATCAAGGACTACCGAATCTACGTCAGCTCGACCTTATTCAAGGGGCTGAAGCCGCGATAGCTTCACGTAACAACCCAGAAACCAAAGGAAGGGTGGGGATGCAACGTGCCCCGCAACCGCCAGGTAGAAAGCTTCCATAGAACCCAAGAACAAAGGGAGTGCGAGGATGCAACGTGCCTCGCAGCGCATAGGCTATGGTTCCCAAAAAGAAACCGCATGACGATGCAAACCCGACATCTTCAAGGTCATCGCACTATAATCACAGCATGAAGAAAGGCTTACTCCTGCTCTATGCCGTCTCTCTCGCCGTCGCCCTTTCCGCCCAAGGCGCAAAGAAGGAAGAAATCTTCGATCCAAAGCGCGACGCCGCCGCCGACCTCAAGGCCGCCATCAAGACCGCGACCAAAGAAAAGAAGCCCATCCTCGTCGATGTGGGCGGCAACTGGTGCGGTTGGTGCCACAAGCTGGACAAGCTGTTCAAAGAGGACAAAGAGATCGCGAAGATGCTGAAGAGCTACGTGCTGCTCAAAATCAACTACAGTCAGGACAACGAGAACAGGGCCGTCTTATCCAGTTTTCCGAAGATCAAAGGCTACCCACACATCTTCGTCCTCGACTCCGCCGGCAAGCTGATCCATTCCCAAGACACCGGCCTGCTCGAGACTGGCGATCATCACGATCCGATCAAGGTCAAAGACTTCCTGACCGCCTGGAAATCGAAAGGCTAAAGCCGACGGCAAACGAACATCGCCTCGACTTCGTCGAGTTTGATCGGTCGGCGACCCCACTCGCCGGCCGTTCCACCCCAAACGTTCTCCACCGTGAAGCCCGCATGGCGCAGCAGCGCGATCATCTCCGGCGGGATGAAGAGTCGCTCCCGAATCCGCACCACCCGCTTCCCTTCCGGCAGGTCCCATTCGTTGTCGTAGACCGCCACCATGCTCGCCGGATCGAAGATGCCCTGTTGCACCTGCTCATCGGTCATGTGCCGAATCGTGGCGTAACCATTCAAGGCCGTCAAAAGGAACATCCCGTTCGGGCGCAGCGCGGCGCAGCAGTTCCTAAAGATGGCCAAATCATGCCCAACCGGGTCTTCCTGCATCTCGACTAGCCCAACCGCGCCTTCGCAAAGGCAAATCACGGCGTCGAATAGGAAATCTTGCTTAAATGTAACAGCGTCGGCTTCATGAAAATAGACCGATCCCGCCGAAACCGCCGGTTCATCCCAAGGCGCATGGGCAAGAATCGGCACTCCCGCCGCCTCCGCTGCCTTGCGAGCCTCGCCGAGCATGCCGGGAGAGATATCGACTCCCGTAACATGCATTCCCCGTTTGGCAAGTTCGACCGCGTGCCGCCCCGTCCCACACCCCATATCCAAAACTGTGTGACCGGGGTGAAGCTGAAACAGCTCGACGATGAAATCGACCTCGGACCCCGTCGCCGCCGTAAAGGCGTTTTGGTTATAGAACGGCGCGTGGCTGTCGAAAAATGATTTCCAAGTCGAATCGCTCATGCGGTTAGATTGTGAAGCGTAGTGCGGGCTTCCAGCCGTGCGAACCTAACCCAAGAGTTGACGTTCAGGGCTAAAATGA
>JBKJIP010000068.1:0-7982 GCA_046598515.1 Fimbriimonadaceae bacterium
CGGCCAGGATCGCGATGATGGCGATGACCACGAGCAGTTCGATTAGAGTAAAAGCGCGCTTCATAAATGCCTCCGATCAATAGCCTGAAGGCCCCATGTTACGCAGAGGTCAAAGTCCGGTTAAGCGGTTGCTAACGTTCGGTTAGGATTCCGCCCGTCCGGTTTCTTCACGCTCGATTGCACCGCACAGAGTGTCGAAATGGTACACTGATGTCTCCATGTCGTCTGGCTGGCTGGTCTTGCGGAACGCCCGCGGAAACAATCTTAAAGGGGTCGATCTTGCGATCCCGACCGGTTTGCTGACTTGCATTACCGGCGTGAGCGGCAGCGGGAAGTCCACGCTCATCCAAGACACCCTTTTCCCCCGCTTGATGTACGAAGTGTATGGCACTCGCGGCGTCTGGGAGCCTCACGATAGCCTCGAAGGGCACGACGTGTTCGACAAGGTAATCGACATCGACCAGTCTCCGATCGGTCGCACTCCACGCTCGAATCCGGCGACTTACACGGGAACGTTCGACATGATCCGGGATCTGTTCTCCCTGACCCCGGACGCGAAAATGCGGGGCTATAAGACGGGTCGCTTCAGTTTCAATGTGAAAGGCGGCCGCTGTGAGGCGTGCAAGGGCGACGGAATCATCAAAATCGAGATGGTTTTCCTGCCCGATGTCTACGTGCCATGCGAAATCTGCAAGGGCAAGCGATACAACCGTGAGACGCTAGAGGTCAAGTACAAGGGCAAGAGCATCGCCGACGTGCTGGCGATGACCATCGAGGAAGCCGAAGAGTTCTTCAAGCCGATCCCCAAGATTCACCGGAAGTTGGCGACCCTGCTCGACGTCGGGCTCGGCTATATCCGTCTCGGCCAGCCGGCAACCACGCTCTCGGGCGGTGAAGCCCAGCGCGTGAAACTTGCCGAGGAGCTTTCGAAGCGCGCGACAGGGCGCACGATCTACATCCTTGACGAGCCGACGACGGGCCTCCATTTTGAAGATGTCAACCGACTGCTGACCGTACTTCACCGATTGGTGGACCAGGGCAACACGGTCGTCATCATCGAGCACAACTTGGATGTCATCAAGACCGCCGACTGGCTGGTCGATCTCGGCCCCGAAGGCGGCCACGGCGGGGGCTGGATCATCGGCAAAGGCACTCCCGAAGAGGTAGCCCATATTCCCGAGTCTCACACCGGAGCCTTCCTGAAATCGATGCTTCGGATCGAACCGAAACTGAAGATGGTCGCCGAAGGAAAGCCGAAGGCCAAAGTCAAGGTGAAGTGATTGGACCGATCCACGCTCATTCTAGTTTTCGATCAAATCCTCGAAGGGCATGACATCCCGACTCCCGAGGGCATGCTCAAAGTGAAGCGAGAGGATGCTGCGAACCAAGTCGACTCTGCGCCCTATTCGCTACTGACGAATCTGGCTCACGCCACACTTTGGCAGCGTTTCTGGTTGGAAAAACTGTCCGGCGGCAGGAAGAAGTCGACGATGAAGGAGTGGAAAGATGATTTCCGCGTTCCCGATCCAGAGGAGTGGGAAGGCCTTCGCAGAGAGTTCATAGAGGGTCTAAGAGAAGCTCGCCGGATTACCGTGAGCGATCCCTTCGATCATCGCTGCGCGGATGATGAGGAGGCGATCGATACGCTGGTGAAGATCGCCGTACACGGCGCATACCACTGCGGGCAGATGAATCTGCTCAAGCGGATGGTTCGGAAGAAGGCTTAAGGCGGTCGGCGTAGATCTCGTCTCGAGAGAAGGGACCGTCGGAGTGGTAGCCGGCTAAACGGGCATGCAAGCCGGCCCGTTCAGTCTCCCAGACCTCGTCGAGACTCTCCGCCAGATGAGACAGTTCTGCTTCCACAAGCTCTTGAAGAGAAACGTTGCGCTGCGCGGCGAGAACTTCCAGCTTCGCGTACACCAAATCCGGCAGGCTCACGGAAATGCGCTTCATGAATCTAGTGTACGCATAACACTCGCAGTCCCTGGGATTTGCGCAACCCATTCTTGGTTGGCTGAAATTCCCCGATTCCTACAAGGTCGTTCGTTTCAACGATAATCGCCGCCGGTTCTGCGAGCGTATGATTAATGACATGCGCATTCTTCTTCAGACCTACCAGAGCCGCGCGATCGCGGAGATCGTCGCCGCCCGCCTACGCGAACTCGATTTGCCGATCGTCGTTATGAGCACGGGCACGCTCGAGGCGTACACCGGAACGGCCGGCGAAGCTGAGGTTTGGCTCGAGGACGAGTCGATTCTCGATAACGAAGTGTGGAAGAGTCAGATTGAATCGGTTCTGTCCGGCGATACGACGATGCTGACGCCCTCAGAAGAAGAGTTTATTGCGAATATGCCGCTCGTCGATACTCCAAATACGAGTGAACGAACGGATAATAGATAGGCGTCCAGAAGATAGAACCGGAGAACCCCTATGATCCTAACCAGCACCTTAGCCGCCGTGGCCGCGATCACCACCTCGTCCCAGGCCACGCTCTCCGAAGTCGTCTTTCTGCTCGACGTTTCCGGAAGCACCGATATCTCGCAGAAGGCCCTCCGAGGCGTTGCGTTGGAAGCAATGCAGAACCAACTCGACCACTATGGCGAGGGCAACGTTCGTATCGCGCTCGTGACTTACGGCTGGAGGAGCGAGAGGCCCCGAGTGCATCCGTTCACAACGAAACCGATGCAAATGGTCGGTTATCTCGCAGGCCGGATCGAAGGGAAAGAAGATGCTCGCGAGCAGGGCTCGAACACAGCCATGATGGCCCTCAAGAGCTTAGATTGGTCCACTTCGGACAACGTGAAGCGAAAGCTGGTGCTACTTGGCAATGAGAGCTTGATGCAGTCCAAGAACAGCTTCACCCCGCAAGCTGTCGCGGAAGCGGCGGTCGCAAAGAACGTCACCGTTGACACCGTCTTCACTCCTTTCCATCAGTTGGCGGGAGGGCCCGTGCAGTACGAGCAACTCGCTTTCGAAGGCAAAGGCTTGTTCAAGCTGATGAACGAAAACGACCTGAACGTCTGCACGAACGTGTTCAATGAGTACAACCAGTTGGTCCAAAGAGAGCAATGGCTCCAGCAGGATCGAAAGGCTAAGGAACTCTATCTTCAGGACTTGCTGAAGAAACGCGGCGGCTAGTCCTTACAAGCGATGATTAAGTGGGCGATCACGGTGAAACCGTGGTCGCCCACTTCAATTTTCATGTTCTCGTCGGTTCCGCGCCGCATGGCGGCGGGTACAAACTAAGGGTGACCGACCGCCTAATCGAATGCGTCCCCAATTTCTCCGAGGGCCGCGACCTCGGTGTTATCGAAGCCATCTCCGCCGCCATCCGAGGAGTCGAGGGGGTCAGCCTCCTAAATGTCGATCCGGGCAAGGCGACTAATCGCACGGTCTACACATTCGTCGGTGAACCTGAAGTCGTCTGCGAAGCCGCCTTTCAAGCCGTGAAAGCCGGCGTCGAACGGATCGATATGCGTTCCCAGAAGGGTGAGCACCCGAGAATGGGAGCGTGCGATGTCCTGCCTTTGATTCCGATCCGGGGAGTTTCGATGGACGAAGCCGTCAAAGTTGCGAAGGGGCTGAGTCGTCGCTTGGCCGACGAACTCGGGCTCGCAATCTTTAACTATGAGTTCGCCGCCTCCCGTGAGGAACGGCGAAACCTGGCGACGATTCGGGAAGGTGAATACGAGGGGCTGGAGGCGAAGCTTCGGGACCCTGAATGGCAACCGGATTTCGGACCGTCCGCATTCAACGCAAAATCGGGCGCGACCGTCGTCGGCGCCCGCGATTTCTTGATCGCCTACAACGTGAACCTGAACACCACGTCCGTCCGCCGCGCGAACTCGGTCGCATTCGATGTGCGCGAACGTGGCCGCATGAAGCGGATCGGTGACCCTATCGTCGGCGAAATCGTACGCGATGCGGAAGGGAATCCGGAATATGAACCGGGCACGCTCAAGTCGGTCAAGGCGATCGGGTGGTTCATCGAAGAGTACGGGGTTGCGCAGATTTCAATGAACCTCACCAATATCCGGGAGACGCCGATGCACTTGGCGTTCGATGAGGTCTGCGACAAGGCGACGGCGCGTGGATTGCGGGTTACGGGTTCGGAACTCGTTGGCCTTGTGCCTCTGGAGAGCATGCTCGGGGCCGGCAGCTACTTCCTGCGCAAGCAGCGAAGGTCAACGGGCGTTAGCGACGCCGAACTCATCCGAATCGCGATCCTGAGCCTCGGCTTGAACGAACTCGGCCCCTTTCATCCCCAGGAGCGGATCATCGAATACGCGATCCGCGACAAGCGAAATCGGCTGGTCGACATGACCGTCGAGGGTTTCGTCTTGGAGACGGCGAGCGAATCCGCCGCACCGGGCGGAGGGTCCGTAGCCGCGACTCTTGGGGCGCTGGGGGCGGCGCTGGCGACCATGGTCGCCAATCTGAGTTCGCACAAACGTGGCTGGGACGATCGATGGGAAGAGTTTTCCGATTGGGCCGAGCGGGGCAAGCGCTATCACGGCCGGCTCCTGCAACTCATCGACGAAGACACGGACGCCTTCAACGGGATCATGGCCGCCTTCGGGCTCCCCAAGGGATCCGAAGAGGAGAAGGCATTGCGATCAGTGGCGATTCAGAAAGCCACGAAGCAAGCGATTGAGATTCCGCTCACGGTGATGCGAGAGACGCGGGCGAGCATGGACGTCATCAAAGCCATGGCCGAAATGGGAAATCCAAACAGCGTCTCCGACGCCGGCGTCGCCGCCCTATGCGCTCGCTCGGCTGTGATGGGGGCGCATTTGAATGTGCGCATCAATGCGGGATCGCTAAAGGACAAAGCCTATCTGGAAGGGATCCTGGCGGAAGCCAACCGGCTGGCGACCGAAGCGAAAGCTGAGGAATCGGTGATCTTGGAGATCGTGGACCGCGTTATGGGGGGATAGGCGGATGTCGCGGGACGGGCATCCGCGACCCACATGGGAAACATCCCTAGAACTTGTATGTGTAACGCAATCCCAACTGCGTCGATCCGGATTGAAAGATGGTCCGAATCGCCGCCCCATTAAAGGGCCGAAACTCGAAGCCGCCTGCCACTCGGTTGATGTCGTGCTCGGCCAAGATACGGAACTGCCATGTCATCGGCAGCATCACGCCGACGAACACGCCCGATCGTTTGCCGAAGCCGAACCCGGTCGTTAGCTCCAGGGGTGTCGTACTGTTGTGAACTCCGTCTAAGCCAAAACGCTGAGTGAACGCCAAGTAGTACATTCGGCCTTCCGGAGTTCGGTCGAGGACATCTTGCACCCCAAAAGAGAGGCCGGGGGACGTGTTGACGATGGGAATCAGGTATTGATAGCTCGCATTGAAGGTGCCGAGTTGGGATCGATTTTCCAAATGGCTGAGAACAAGTTCGACCTCCAGGTCGCGGGTTACTCCCAAACCGAGATATGCGCGGTAGTTGTTGGATCGGCTCGGCTCGAAAAGGTATTCGACCCGGCCCGTTTGATTCAGCACCTTCAAGGCATTGGGCGCAAGGATGATCCGATCGGCGCATCCAAGCGTGGCAAGCGCCAATAAAATCCCGACCAGTGGTCCTCGCATCGGAAGTTAATACGGATTCAACGGGCCATTCGACGCCTAGCCTTTCTTGATCTCGCGAACTATGTCCCCCAAGGTCGAAGGTTTCGCCCTCTTTTACCCAAACAACTGCCTCACAACTTGGAAGCTTGTGGTTATCACCGCCATGGGGAGCATAATAAGCCGTGCTGAGTCTCACCACGCGCCGCATCGAACTGAAGAAACTTCATCCCTTGGCTATCAGCCGAGGAGTTAGCTACGGCTCGACAAACCTGTTCGTGTTTGTTTCCGACGGAACCCACACAGGAATGGGCGAGTGCGCGCCCGGGGCAGGATACGACGAGACGCTCGCGCCATTGGCGGAGGCTCAGTTCCGGGAGGACTGTCCTTCGGGAGAGCTGCCCGACCTATCGATCCACGACATGTGGCGGCACTGGCGAGAGCGCGAACTGGCTCCGCCCGCACTTGCCGGATTGGATACCGCTCTCTGGGATCTGAAGGCCAAGCAACTTGGAACTCCGCTGTACCAACTCCTTGGGCTTTCCAAGCGGCAAGCGCCAACGTCGGTGACGATCGGCCTGAACCAGCCCGAGGTCACCCGCGAGCGCGTTCCTGAGATTCTTCGAACCACCGGCGGCAGGAGCTTGAAGATCAAACTTGGCTCACCCGAAGGAATCGAGTTTGATCAAGCCCACTTCGAAGCGGCCCGTGAAGCCGCCGCGCAGTTTGGGGTGAACCTAAGGGTGGACGCAAACGGCGGTTGGTCCGTTAAGAACGCCCAGTACATGATTGCCTGGCTCGCGGAACGAAACGTCGAATACTGCGAGCAGCCCCTTGTCGAGGGGCAGGAAGATGGGCTGCCTTATCTGTTCAACGGGCGTCCGATGCCCATCTTCGTCGATGAGTCTTGCCGATTCTCTTCGAGCATCCCGAAGTTCGCGGAATTCGTCGATGGGATTAATCTGAAGTTGATGAAGTGCGGCGGGATCTCCGAAGCCGTTCGAATCGTGGCCACGGCGCGGGCGCATGGGCTTAAGACCATGATCGGCTGCATGGGCGAGAGTTCCGTAGCCATCGCCGCGGGCGCCGCCATCGGCTCGCTGTTCGATCACATCGACCTCGATTCTCATCTAAATCTGAATCCAGACCCCGCGACGGGTTTGGGACTAATCGACGGAGTAGTTACCCCTTCCGAAGAGCCGGGACTCGGAGTCATGCTGAATGCCTAGATGAGAACACCCGCCGAGTCCTATGCCCGCGCGCTTGCTCCGCAAGTCACTGCTTCGGTGCGCCGGGCGTCCGTAATCAAGACGGCGGATCGCGTTCGGACATTATCTTCGGCGTTCCGGGATTCGGAGGACGCACGGACCCGCGCAGCGGAGATCAAGGATTCCATTCTCGCTGATTTGGAAGGTCAACTCGCCGCGTTCGTGGAGAAGGCGAAGGCAAATGGTGTGCGAGTCCATCCTGCGGCGACCGCGGAGGATGCCCGCGCGATCATCCTCGGACTATGTCGGGCCAATCCAGGAATCGTAGTCAAGGGTAAGTCCATGGCGACGGAAGAGATTCATCTAAACGAGGCTCTTCAGGCCGAGGGGATTGAGGTCGTGGAGACTGACCTTGGCGAGTACGTGGTGCAGATCGACGGCGACCACCCAAGCCACATCGTCACCCCCATCATTCACAAGAATCGCCGTCAGGTCGCCGAGTCCTTCGAACGAGAGGGCCTGGGGCCCTATACCGAGGACCCGGCCGAACTGGCCGGTCAAGCGAGGAGGAAACTACGCCAGAAGTTCCGCGAAGCTACCGTCGGGATTTCCGGTGTGAACTTCGCAATCGTGGAATCCGGGCGCATGGTCATTGTTGAGAATGAGGGCAATAACCGGCTCTCCACGACGGCGCCCCGAGTTCACATCGCGGTGATGGGAATCGAAAAGCTGTTGCCTTCCGAGCAGGATCTGCCCCTCTTCTTGCGCCTGCTCGCCGGATCGGCGACGGGTCAGAAGGTGACGGTCTACACGCACTTCATCGCGGGACCGAAAGGGGCGGACGAGCTTGATGGACCGGAAGAGGTCCATCTCGTCCTGATCGACGCTGGGCGAAGAGAAATCTTGAACTCGCGCTATCGCGCGATCCTAAGATGCATTCGCTGCGGCGCGTGCCTAAACGTTTGCCCGGTTTATCGGCAGGTGAGTGGACATGGCTATGGGCATGTCTATCCTGGGCCAGTTGGAGCAGTACTCGCTCCTTTGCTTGAGAGAAAGTCCGGCCACCTGAAGGAGTTGCCGAAAGCATCGACGCTCTGTGGGTCTTGCGAAGAAGTTTGCCCCGTTAAGATCCCCATCCCCGACATGCTCCTCCACCTCCGGGATGAAAACGGCGAGAAGGGTTCCTGGACCGGCTTCTCGAT
>JBKJIP010000294.1:0-10672 GCA_046598515.1 Fimbriimonadaceae bacterium
AAAGCCCTGAAGCTCGCAAGAGGACTCGGTGAGATCGGCCAGGGCAATCGAATGACGGACGCGGGACTCTGGCGAAGGCTCGTTTTTGAGTACCGAGTATTTGATCAATTGCCCCACAAGCAGATCCTAGAGCGGACCATCCCGGCGGCGGATGTCGTTGGAGAAAGCATGACCGAAGCACGCTTGAATGGTTGGCTGAGCTCTGGACGTATCTACACCGAGCTTGCCAAGTTCATTCAGGGCGGAGGGCTCGCGGCATGAACACGGAACGCCCAATCTCGGAAATCGCTGAATCTGCGCTTTCGACATGGCTCTCGGCGCGCAAGAAGTCTGTCTCCGTCGATGAGGAATCGCTGTACCGATTTGCGGCAGGGCTATCGAGCGAAGAGGAGAGGAACCAAATTTCTGAAAGGCTGCTTCGATGTTCTGCCGATCGTGACCGCTTGATGGAGATTCATCGAGAGTTGAGACGCGTCGCGGAGGCACCATTGACGGGCAGGGACGGTCTCGCCGGTTGGATTAGCCAGCGCATTGGAGAATCCTTGGCGAAGCAGGCCGGGCTACGGGGTAAGTGCCTGAATCTCCCTTGGAACGCGGTCCAAGAAATGAGCACCGCTCGCGAGCGTATTATGGCGATCGCAAGGTCGATTAGTCTCGGCAATCTGCAGCCTCGCGTCGCCGCGTATCGAGCAGGAAGCGAAGTTCAGGGCTCCCTTCCGAACGGCATCGTCGTCAAACTGTCGGCACAGATTTCTCCCGTGGGCGATCTGAACGTTTCCGCCGTCCTTGAGAACTCGCTCGATGGAACGCAGGCAGTTCCCGACATGGACCTCTGCTTAGAGTTTGTCGATTCCAATGGAAACGCGATACCGATCGGTTGCGCACCTACTCGAAGCGGGGCTTGGGAAATGACCGCCGAGGGGTTCGGTGTGTTAACTGGGATCGATCCCGGTGCCCTTTCTTCGACGAACTTTCGACTCGTGGTACCGTCGAACCCGCCGGATCTTCATCAAGGCAACCGAATCTCCGTGAGTGTCGATGGGGGAGGAGCAACCACCTTTGAACTTGTCGAAGAGCCGAGACTCGAAAATGGCTCCCTCGTGGTCACCCTTGGTAGTTCTGCGGCGAGGAGGCAAGAGTATGCCGAGTACTCGATTGAGCTAGCCATCCCCCTCGGAAGTCATCTTCAGGTGGTAGGTGCTTGGCCCATGAGTGTCTGGCAACGTGATCAGCACACGTTTCGTACAGCAGCCATTTTTATGGGAGAGTCGCCCTTAGAAATTGGATCAGTCTTGCACGTAGGTCTCAAGTTAGTGTAAGGTCGCCACGATCCATTGCGGATCGTGCATGAGTGTTAAAGCCCGTATTCTCGAATTGCCCCTAAAGTTCTCAGTAAGTGAGGACTCGATTCATGTCGCCCTTTCAAACCATGTACGAGACTCAGTGCCGTTGGGCAATGGCCTCGATACTTTACGGACCGAATGGCAAGAACTCCGCAAAGGGGACGGTCCGTCCATGGAGCAGGCGCTCCAACTGGGATCGCGCCTTGCCGACACTACGGTTCCACCCTCAATGCAAGACAGTCTGCAGACCAGTCTACGTCGAGCGGCGGGCAGGAACGAGAGCATTCAGGTGTCTATCTGTCTGCCCGACATTTCGCTCTCCTGGGCTCCATGGGAGCTGTTGGCTTTCCGGCGTCGAGAAACTGATGACGTCCTGGATGGGATTCTCGCCCTTCATCCGGGCCTCCGCCTGGTTCGGCGCATCGGTGAAGGACAACCTCCCTCTGGCTTCCCGGCAAGCGGCCTGAAGGTCCTTGCAATTCAAGCAAATCCGTCCACTTCGACATTCCCCAGCCTAGGTTGGTTGGCAGCAGAGCAGCGAGCCCTGGCCGGCACTTTTAGGGCACCCCATTCTGTTCGATCTTTGTACGACGCTGTTCCTTCTGTGCTACGCCGCGCTCTTGTCGAATTTGAACCGGACATTGTCCACTACAGTGGCCACTGCGAAAGAAGGGTTTCGGACAGTTATCTGGTCCTACCTGGTACCACTCAAGCCGAGACGTTTTTATCGGCGACTGAGTTTGGGAGCATGGTCGCCGCGTCGTCCGCAAAGGTCGTTATCCTGAATGCTTGTGAGTCGGCCGGCTGGCCGAATGGGGTTGCCGAGCGACTCGTCGAAGCCGGCATCGGCGTGGTCATCGGCAATCAGGGCTATTTTGGAGACGCTTCGGGACCCGACTTTTCTCGGCGCCTGTATCAAGACCTCCTTGACGGAGCGACGATTGACGAGGCCGTCGCCCTTTACCGTCAAGCCGTCTCAAGGGGTTCACAAATCGGCTTTGGGCCGGTCGTATACGTGAATAGTCCAATCGAGCCGATCCGGGCCTACGGTTCGGAGGGGAGTGTTCCCGGCAATTTGCCCGAGACTGAGCCACCACTCATCGGACGCGTGCAGGAGCTAGGCGAACTGATCCGGGGGCTAAAAAATGACGTAAGGCTTATGTCGATAACAGGGGCTGGCGGCATCGGCAAGTCCCTGCTCGCAAGGCACGCGGCTCGTAGCGTGTCCTCCTTCTTTCCGGACGGAATCTGGATCATTCCTTGTGCCGACATTGGCGACCAGGACAGTCTCTATTTCGCCGTCGCCAGCACGTTGAACATCGGTACTCGCGGCGCGGATTCCCTAATCGGTGCGGTCAAAGAGTATGTTTCGCGACAGACTGCTCTTTTGATTTTCGATTGTTGCGAGGGCTTGGTCGCTTCTGGGGCCTCCGAAGCGATCAACGAGATTGGATCCAACCTACGGGGAGCCTGTTTGGTCACCAGTCGAACGAGACTTGGCTCCCCAGGGGAGGCGGTCGTCCCGTTGGGAATCTTGCCAGTTGCGGAAGGCTCGGGAATCATCAGTGATAGCGCCAAGCTCTTCTTGCAGGCGGCCCAACTCTCTCTACCAAGGCTTTCGGACAAGGAGCTTGCCACGGTCGAAGAGATCGGCCGGACATTAGAAGGAGTTCCTCTGGCGATTCAACTCGCAGGCAACCTCCACGAGATACTTGGGCTTAAAGATCTTCTCAAGCTTCTGCGTACCAGCCAACTAAAGACCTTCTCGCCGCTAAGCAGTGCAATTCAGCGGTCACTTTCGCTCATCTCGAGCAAAGATCAGCATCTTCTGTGGCAGATCACCGTTTTTGTCGGTACGTTCACTTTCTCTGACTTTTGCGCGGTCATTGGTGATGATGCCCACTCATTGCTAGGGGGCCTTACGCAGGTCGCGGGACAGGGCCTGGTGATCGTCGAGCGAGGAAGGGATAATGATCGCCGCTACCGCATCCTGGATTCCGTGAGGGAATTTATGGCGGCGAGAATTCAAACCGAGGAGATGGCCGAGGAAAGACGCGCCGCGCGCGAAAGACATTGCAATCACTTCGTCAGCAAGAGTCGCGAATTGTCCCAACTGATGAGAGATGAAAGGTGGGATGAACTGGGTTCCGAGATTTGGAGGTCCATCGGCAACTGCAGGGCTGCCCTCGCATTTGCCGTTGCGAATGGCCGAGATGCCGATGTCGCGACCCTCGCCGACTCTTTGACAAGACCTTATTGTGAGGCAGGACTTCATAGCGATTTTTCCGAACTCGCCGACAGAGGGCGAAAGGCATTTGCTTCGCTTGGAGATCGACACGCTGAGATCAGACTTCTGGGCCTGCTCGGTGCGGCTGCAATTCGAAATGGCAGTGAAATGGCGGGGCGCGATTACTGGCATGAGAGGGCTCGAATCGCAATGGAAGTGGGCGATCATGTTGGAGCGGCCGATTCGTACATCGATCTTGCCGTGCAATTTCAGCAGGCAGAGGAACTCGACGAAGCGGAGCGACTCTTGAGCAAGGCGGAGGAACATTTGGAGCAGGGTCCAAACATCGAACTTTCCGCGACAATCTCGATCATGCGAGCGTCCAACCGCCTAAAGATGGGCGACATCGATGCCGCTCGTTCCTTTGCGGACATCGCGACCGATCAAGTCGCAGCGTCCGAACGGCAGGACCGCCTCCTGTTCGTGCACCTAAATCTGGGCCGGACGTGGAAGCGATGCGAAGACCCATGCCGTGCTGCAGAGCATCTTGCACATTCCCTGGCCGGGGCACGTCCGCTCAATCGGTTCATCCTGGCGGGACTGGCACTTATCGAACTCGCTGAGGTTTTCGAGGGCTTCGCCATGAACGAGAGTGCTTACCTGTGCTTGGTTTGTGCGGAACGGCTCTTGAAGCAGGCACAGTCGAAGTATCACGGTCGTAGTTGCGAACTTCTCGAAAAATTTTCAAAGCAGAAGAGCGCCCTCGTGTCTGCAATGGCAAGCGAGGTCGCCGCGGCATCAACGGACATGATGCTGGACGAGGCGATCTTCAGAGCAAGAACGCTCTCCGAACCACCAACTCCGCTCACCGGTGATACGTGACCGCGCTATGCAGACCACCTTTGCGTGAGATTCTTTTGTTGAGCCGAGAAGCCGCCGCCGCGACATGATCATTCGCGGCCTACATTTGGTTCAGTCTTCAATTTCGAAATGGCACCTTGGCGAGTTCAACTTTAGCCGTTGAACGGGACGCTCATGGGCGAAAGATATCTACGACGACTTCAGAACATCGTCTTCATCCCGCGAGCGCCGTTGCGCAAGAGTGCATGCGTAGATTCCACAGGTGGGTCCCTTAGGGTCGCGAAACGCTTACCGAAACCCTAAGAGCTAACTTTGACGGGCTTAAGGCTTCAAGATCGTCATCGTGACGGTCCGCGAGCGGCCGTTCCGGGTTGCCGTTATGACCTTTACCTGGGTGCCAGTAACCGGCATCGTGTTGATCGTGAAGTTGGCCGTGGATTGGCCGTAGGTGAATGTCACGGAGCCGGGCACCACGATCTGCGGGCCGCTGGATGACAGATTCACGACGAAGCCGTTTCCGGCGAGGCCATTTGCGGTTAGGGTGCCGGTAGATGGATTGCCACCGACAACCGTCTTCGGGTTCGCCGTTACAGACGTGAGATCTGGCAGGAGCACGACCAAGTTTCTCGTCGCTACCGACTTGTTGATGGTGGCTTTGACTTGCCGCATGATTTCCACGCTCGTGACCGTCGTGCCGATCTGGAAGGTGCCCGAACTCTGCCCTTCTTCGATGTGAAGAGACGGCGGGGTATTCAGGGCGGCGCTGTTGTCGGTGAGAATCACATCAATGCCGCCGACGGGGGCCGGGGCATTCAGGATGATCGAGCCAGTAGCGAAGTTTCCGGCTACGACGCCGCTGGGCATGATCGTGAACGTATCGACCGACCAAGGGGTGATTTTGAAATTCACACCCGCGATTTCGGGCAGTTCGTCGACGGAGTGGAACCGCAGCTCGATCTTGTCGCCGGGAACGACTTGCTGGACCAGCACGCTTGGCCCTCCCGAGCCATTCTGGAAAAGAGCCGGGTTCGCGCGAGAAGTGCTCGAATCTCCCAGTAGGCTGCCTGAACTGAGCATGGTGGAGTTCTTCCAGAGTTGCCAATCCATCTTACGGCCGCGCTGGATAGCCAACCATGAGTTGCCGGAAATTGTGATGGGACCGGTGATGTTGCTTATCCACAAAGCGCTCGTGTCCGTGGAACCGGTCCTGCTGTTCACCGCGCCGTGCATCATGATGTCTCCGATCTGAACATCGAGCTGCCCTCCGGGAATGCTCACGGTGCTGACTTTCATCCAGAAAGGGACGTGGGCGTTCTGGGGAAACGGCTGATCGCACCAGGCGATCTGGTTTTCTGAGTTGTTCCAGTAGTCGGAGACGGTCGACAAGAATCGCACGCCGATGTCCTTGGTGAGAATCCATCGGCCGTTCGGGTTTAGGGTGTTGCTGAAGTCCGTCTTGAGGTCCGAAACGACGGATAGGGCGAAACTGGCCGCGCAGATTACGGTGGCGGTTAGGGCCGCTCGGAGTTGGTTTAGTCTAATCATGGTTTGTCCGGTTAGAGTGGATGAGAATAACTGTATTTCACGGTCGCTAACTGAACGCTAACCGCGGGTCTCAGTCTGACGCGGGGCACGATGCATCCCCGCGCTCCATGAAAGTTCTAGTTTCAAACACCTGCAACGGCCACGTTGCAAACCGGCCCTACGAGATGTGCCTTGGCGAGTCGGTGTACATTGCCACCCCGGTCTACATCGTTTGGGGAGCCGGGTACGTGGGCACCCCGGCCTACATCAAACAACTTCCAGTCGGGCCACAATGAAACATGGCTTTCGATCGAGACGCCGCTTGGGCGCTTTTGACTGAACACACTGACTCCGATTCTCTTCGTCGCCACTGTATGGGCGTTGAAACGGGAATGCGGTGGTATGCGACCCGACTGGGCGAAGATGTCGAGAAATGGGGCGTCACCGGGCTGCTGCACGATTTCGACTATGAGAAGCACCCGGACGATCATCCGGGCTGGGGCATGCGTTTACTGGAGTCGCTTGGTTGGCCCACAGACATTATCCGAGCGATCGGTTCACATAACGCGGTGCTGGGCATCCCCAAAGAAACGCCGATGGAAAAGTACCTCTTCGCTTGTGACGAGTTAAGCGGCTTCATCACGGCTTGCGCCTATGTGCGGCCGAGCCGCAGTGTCTCCGATTTGGAAGTCAAGAGTGTGATCAAAAAGCTGAAGGATAAGTCCTTCGCGGCCGGTGTCAATCGCGACGAGGTTTATGAGGGAGCCGAACTTCTGGGGATCAGCCTGGAGGATCATACGGCAAACATGATCGAGGCCATGCGGGCCAATTCGGAGGCGCTGGGCATTTGAAGCTCCTGGTTCAACTAGCGGAAGGAGCGACGCTGCCCGCCTACGCGACAGCGGATGCGGCGGGCATGGACCTTTGCTCGACCGTAGATGTGCAACTAGATCCCGGCGAGCGAAAGCTGGTGCCGACGGGTCTTCGCGTAGTAATTCCGGCGGGTTATGAGGGCCAGATTCGGCCCCGAAGCGGACTGGCATTGAAGAAAGGGATCGCGCTCGTTAACTCTCCCGGTACTATCGATGCGGACTATCGCGGGGAAATCGGCATTATCATGATCAATCATGGCCAAGAGACTGTAAGTTTGGGCAAGGGCGAGCGCATTGCGCAAATGGTGATTTGCCCGGTGATTCAAGTTGAGATAATTCCAACCGATAACTTGGAAGGTCATGGAACGCAAAGGGGCGAGGGGGGATTCGGCAGCACCGGCGGATGAATGTTTGATTTTCCGCGATCAATTTAGATGCCGCCATCGTCAAAAGGTGCGAACGGTCCTTGTCGAACGTTCCGTAGGAAGGGATAGGTGATTATTGGCTCAGAGCGCTGACCTGATTCTTTGTGAGAAATGCTTCGCGATGATGCCTCGGACGGCAGAGTTCTGCGCGGAATGCGGAGCTCCCCTCGAGGACGCTCCCGGCGTGGGCGGCAGCGACCAAGAGGTATATCCAGAACTTGCAAAAGCGAACTTGCACCGGATGCGCAAGGAGTATAAAGGTGCCAAAGACATTTGTCTCAGCATCCTCCGCCGCTATCCCAATAATGCCTCCGCGAACACTCTTCTTGGAGATATATGTGAAGAGGAAGGCGATCTCGAGCAAGCGGCCGAGTGGTATGAACTGGCCCTCGATATCGTTCCCGATTCCGCCACAGACAGGGCCAGACTAGAGGCCGTTCGCGCAAAACTTGCGGAGAAAGAAAAGGCCGTTACGGTCGAGAATCTTGGCATAACGCACACCAACAAGCCTCCCTATGCGACGATCATCGCAATAGTTTTGGCCGTCGCAATCGTGGGAGTCGGCATTGCGGCCGCCATGCGAGGAAACTCAGCTGCGCAGACAACCGGTGAGAAACCGATCATAGTCAATCGCGACACAAAAGCCCAGCCAACCGTGCCGCGAACAGATGGCCCGCAGACCTTCTTCAAAGATCCGAGTCTCGCCGAAAAAATCGCGGGCGAACTGAGCCTGGAAGGCGGGCGTTTGGTTTACGCGGAAGTGGGCGACAAGGATAAGTCGGTTGTGCTGACCTATCTCTTGAAGGACGAGGAGGAGTGGGTCATGCGGGCCAAGCTCGTGCGCTCCGCTTTCTTGAATGCGCCAGAGGCGCCGAGCGTCACCCTCGTTCTAACCCGGCAATACAAGAATGAGGATCGCCATGTGGTGGACCGGGCAAAGTACAACGAAAGCCTGACGGTCGACTGGCAGCAGGCAACCGGCAACACCGAAGTCGCGCTCGTCGAGCTCTTCTTCGGCAAGAAGGTTGAGGCTCCCGTGATTCCAAACACCGCGACGACGGGAGATCCCGCGACGGGCACGACCGGGGACGGGACCCAAGGTGCGACCGATCCCGGGACTCAGACCAATCCGCCGCTCGGTGATGGCGGATTGGGCGATCCTATCCAACCGCCGAACCCTCCGCCCCAGGGCAATGGGAACGCGGGCGGCGAGATGGGTGGCCTATAATCGGGGCATGCAGCTTGCTGTTCAGTGCTACACCCTTCGAGAAGCCTTTGCCACCGACCCTTGGGGCACCTTCCAAAAAGTCCGAGATATAGGTCTGGAGAATGTTGAACTTGCCGGCCTCTATGGGCATAGCCCGCAGGAAGTAGCCGACAAGCTCGGTGAGATCGGATTGAACGCCTTTGGAAGCCATGTGGGCTTGGACGACCTCGAAAACAACTTCGACCGCATCGTCGCGGATCACCAAGTGCTGGGTGTGAAGTACTTGACGTTGCCCTGGATTGCAGACACCGTCGTCGACCAGGGTTGGGATGCATTCGGCAAGCGGTGTGAGGCCATTGCGCGCAACCTTCCTTCCGACATGGTGTTTTCGTATCACAACCATGCGTTCGAGTTTAAGAAGGGGCGCTACGCTGACCTTTGGGAGAATACAGACCCCAACTTGCTGAAAGCTCAGTTGGACTTGGGTTGGGTTTACAACGCCGGCCAGGACCCGGTCGAATGGCTGCGGATGCTTTCGGGACGTGCGCCGACCGTCCATCTGAAGGACTTCACGGACGACCCCGACCGCCTGGACGCGATCGCCGGTACGGGGCGTTTGAATTGGGATGCAATCCTATCCGTCTGCACGGGTGCGGGCGTCGAGTACGGCATCATCGAGATGGACGTGCCTCCGGGAGATCCGGTCGACTGCGTTCGGCAGTGCTACAACTTCTTCTCTTCCCGAGTTTAAGATAGGACGAGGGGGGCGTGGCGTTAACGCCGCGCCCCCCTTTCAACATGATTACTTGCGGCGGCGGCGAAGGATCGCGGCGATGCCAAGGCCGAGAGCGGCCATCGAGGCAGGCTCGGGGACGGCGGCGGCTCCGAAAGTGGAGTCGCTGAATGCACCGTTGAGGTTCGACTGGGCGAAAGCCCAGTTCGTATCGTTCAAGGTGAGATCAAAGCGGAAGTAACCGTTTGAAGTCGGGTCCGTCGTGCTCTGATTCTCGAATATGCCCCGGAACGAACCGGTGATGCTCGTCGGATGACCATTCGACTCGAAGAAGCCGGGGTTGATCTCTACACCGTTTAGACCGGTAGCGGTCACATCAAGCTCGTAGTTCAGGAAGGCTCCCTTGGTGGGCTCGCCGGCACCGGCGGGCTTGCCGTTCCACAGCCGGGAGAAATCGTCGGCGTTCGTGGCATTCACGCCCGTCACATTGAAATGGAACGTGTCGTAGGCGCCGCTGGTCCAGCCGCCGGTCTTGGTGACCGTGGTGCTGGCGTTGTCATCATAGAGCTGGACGAAGCTGTCCGTATTGTTGTTCGGATTGCCCCAGCCGCTGTAGGCACCGTGGGTCTGGTCGGTGGTGTAGTACCAAGCCGTCATAAAGATGTTCGTGTCCGGATTTGTGGCATCGAAACTGGCCGCATTCTGGAGAACGTACATCGCGCCGTCGCGCTGGGAGTAGGCATGGGTCGAAACCGCATTGGTCTGGGCCTGGGCATCCGCCAGGGAGGCGTACTTCGTCATCGAGCCGATGTAGCCAAACTTGTCCGTCGAGGCATAAAACGTCTGCGCATGAACTGCGGTACAAGCAACCGCAAACAGCGAGACCATAAGAGTCTTTTTCATGAGATTAGTCAATGGAGTGCGGCCAAGGTCGGCCAACACATCCTCCGTAGCATTGGACGTGCCATGTCCCTCTTTTTAGCGACACGTTAGCTAAAACGAGCCTGAAACTGGCAAATGTTACGGGTCTCGACTAGCTGCGACCGGGGTCCTCCTTTTGTCCGACTTTCCTTTGATGCGAATGCCGGGAAACTGTACAACAGGAATAGCCATGAGCGAATCTCACGATCTGCAGTCTCGTATCGAGGACCTGGAGCAGCGAGTCGCTGTCCTTGAGGGGCGAAGGCGGGAAGTCCCTCCCACGCCTTTTCCGGCGACTCCTGCTCCACCGCCGGTCGTGCGGCAGGCCAGACTGCAGGAGGTTCGGGCGGCGGCTCCGCGACAATCTCTCGAACCGGTCGATGGGGAGCGCGAGTTCGGCGCGAAGGTGCTTCCTTGGATCGGTGCGATCGCCGTGGTAGCAGGACTGGGCTATCTCGTCAACTATGCCATCCAGCGCGACCTGATCACGCCCGAAATGCAGATGGCAGGGGCGGCGATCTTCTCGCTCATCGTCGCCTTTATCGGCGGCCTGGTGGCG
>JBKJIP010000332.1:0-3676 GCA_046598515.1 Fimbriimonadaceae bacterium
CGGAGCCTCGGCGATCGCCATCGTGGCTACGGCGTCGAAAACGACATGTACGAGCCCCTCGGCGGACTCCTCGTCACTGCCTTGGAACGGCACCTCATCGGCCTGAGCGAAGACGAAGCCAAGCTCTGGAAACGACTCTACGACTTCATCGCCGATGCCATGCGCAGCTAACTTTTTGAGAATCACGACCATGAAACTATTCGCTTTGACCCTCGTCCTCCTCGCCCAAGCTGCCGCCCAACTCGAAGGCCACACCCGCGAGGTCTCGTCCGTAGCAATGGCTCCGAGCGGGAAGCTGCTCGCCTCCGGCAGCGTCGATTTGACCGTCCGCGTCTGGGACCCCGCGAGCAAGCAGAGCACCGCAACCTTGGAAGGCCATGATGGCGAGATTCGCGCGCTGGCCTTCAGCCCCGATTCCAAGTTGCTCGCCTCCGGTGAGATGTACAAGAAAGTGAAGATTTGGGATGTCGCCGCTCAAAAGGAACTTCAAATGTTCACCGACATGGAGGGCAAAGTCTTTGGACTCGCGTTCTCGCCAGACGGCAAGCGGATCTGGGCCGCCGTGAACGACAATACCGCCCGCGTGTGGACAATTGGCTCGGCCGCGGAAGGCAAGAAACTCGCCCACGACTACGCGGTTGCTAGCATCGC
Organism: Fimbriimonadaceae bacterium; assembly: GCA_046598515.1. Taxonomy (GTDB): domain Bacteria; phylum Armatimonadota; class Fimbriimonadia; order Fimbriimonadales; family Fimbriimonadaceae; genus JANJUB01. The sequence goes on from JBKJIP010000332.1 coordinate 652, forward strand.
AGTTTCGCCCGACGGCGCAACCGTGGCCACCCTCGATGAAGGCGGCTCGCTGAACTTCTGGGATGCCATCACTTTGAAGAAGACGCGCTCCGTAAAGCATGGCGATACGACGGCCGGCCTGATGTCAGTAGCCTATGCCGCCGATGGAAAGTCAATCGTGACGGCTGGCTCTGGTGTGGTGAAGATTTGGGACGCCGCCCCCGGCACGGAGAAAGCCGCGGCCAAATTGGATGCCAACTGCGCAGCCTTCACTCCCGATGGATCGACCGTGGTCGTCGGAACGCAAGACAATCTCGTGTTCGCACTCAACTCCACTGACTTGAGCGCGAAATGGAAGGCGGAAAAGCACGAGCGACCGGTAACCGGAGTCGCCATCAGCCCCGACGGCAAAACCGCGTGGACAAGCAGCATGGACCGAACGATCCGAAGCTGGAAGTTGGACTAGATCGAACCAAACGTGCGAAATAGTCCCGTTTCTTGGAATATTCGCGCCGCGTGGAAATCTTTTGGATATCCAACCGGTATGTAACGCCGTTATGCGAGGGTTGTTTCTCTTCGCGGCTTTTCTCGCTGCCGCAACCTATGCCGATGATGGTACTCGGCGACCTGTTCCGGCGGTGAAGATTTCTTCCCCGCCGACTATCGACGGCGATATCTCAGACGAAGTTTGGAAAAGCGTGCCGGCTCACACCGGCTTCATCGATCCGAACACGGGGACGGCGGTCTCCGAACAGACCACCGTTCGCGTCGCTTACGACGCGAAGAACCTGTACTTCGCCTTCGAGATGTCCGATGCCAAACCGGACGAGATCCTCGGGCGCGAGACCCAAGAGGATAGTCGTTACAGCGGCATGAACTTCAACACCGAGGACTGCGTAGACGTCCGCCTCGATCCCTTCAATGTGGGATTGGGGCGCGACCAAACTTGGTTCTCCGTCAACGCAATTGGCACTCGCTCTTCCATGTTCGGCGGCGGCCGCGGCAAGAAGACGGAGTGGAAGGGAGCCTGGCACGCTTTTTCGAAGCGAACCGCCACGGGATGGACGGCGGAAATGTCGATCCCTTGGGCCATGCTCAACTACCCCTCCAAGAGCGGTCCCCAAACGATGGGGATTAACTTCTCCCGCTATCACAGCCGGGTCAAGCTGCTCTCCTACTTCTCCAATCTTGGTCCGAACGAGCTCGAAGAGAGGCAAGGTGTTTGGGTCGGCGTCGAAGCGCCTGCGCCGCCCAAGCCGAAGGTTTCCTTCTTGCCATACGTGCTGCCCGGCTTCGACGACAAGAACCGATTCACGTTCCGAAGCGGCGTCGATGCCCGCTTCCCCATCACGCCCGAACTGACGGCGGTTGCCTCCTTGAATCCTGATTTCGGAACCATCGAAGGTGCCGTCGACAGCGTCGGCTTTACGCGAACAGAGCGCTCCGTCGCCGAAAGACGCCCGTTCTTCCTCGAGGGAGCCGGCTTCTTCCGTTCTGGCGATGTTTTCCAGTTGGGACAGCTCTTCTATCCGCGCCGCATCGATCGGTTCGATCTTGGCACAAAGATCTACGGCAATCTGACGCCGAAGGACTCGATCGGGCTGCTGCAAACCGTGACCTTTGGAGACCGCCTCGATCTCGTCGGAAAGTACAAGCATCAACGCACGCTCCGAGAGGCGATCGAAGTCTTCGCCAACATCAAAGACGCCGTCAATGACAAGGCGAATCTGACTGCGGTTTCCTACGGTAACGAGTGGAACAAGCTGGGCACCGCGGCCAAGCTCGGAGTTTCAAACGACAACGGCAAGACGGCGTTCTCCAACTTCTATAACCTGTACTACCAAGACAAGCACAACCTGACTTACCTTTACTACACGGACATCAACGAAGACTTCCGCGTGCCAGATGGCCTCCAGAGCTTTACGGGCATCCGCGGATGGTCGATCTACGAGAGCGTGATGTACAAGTGGCGCGGCGGACCGCTCCGGGAGATGAATATCGAGGCCTACGCCGACATGACCTCCTTGAGCGACGGAACACCGTTCAACCGCGGGGCCGGATTCAACGGCTTCTTCGCTCTTAACCACAGCGATGTGGCTCTGCGGATGAACTATTCGGACTACTTTTACGATCGGCTTGAGGACAATTTCGCATCCGTTGGCTTCACCAAGGGATGGGATAATCGCTTCGCAAACTACGGCCTGGACGTGGGCTTCGGCAAGTTGTCAAACGAGAAGGCGACCACAGTAAGCCCTCGGTTCTCGTACCGGCTCGCGCCCGGGTTCGATTTTTCGTATTCGGGCTTTTTCCAGAACTTCCTCGGCCATACCAAGCAGAACATCCTGACCGCCTCCTTCGAGGTCAGTCCTACCAAACAGTTTGGAACGCGGCTTGTGGAGAGGGACGGAGATGTGAACTGGTACCTGTCCTACCGGGACTCCGGGAAGAAGGGGTTAGAGTGGTTCGCGATTATCGGGGACCCAAATGCGCGGAAGTTTCGGCGCATGGTCCAGTTCAAATTCGTGGTCCCAATCTAGAGGGACTGATCCTGGGTGAGAGGGGGCGAGATCGGAGTCGTTTCGGTCGCCCCCGCCAGGTTCGCTCGAACGTCCTGCTGGGACGAGATGGATTCGCCGATTCGATCGGTCAATCTATCGACCAGCACGCGGGCGCTCTCCTTTCCTTTTTTGGCCAGAAAGGTGAATAAGAGCAACCCGAAGGCGAGCAGACCGAACAGAGTTGCAAGCCCGGGAATGATGTGGCCACGGGCGAAGAAGTTCAACCCAAGGATAACGGACAGAAGCAGGGGAGCGTGCAAGCCCGCAAAGTAGGCGATGAAGGGTATTTGGCGAAACTTGAGCTTTGTGCGCCCGTTCTTGGCGCTGAGTTCGAGTCGCCCAAAGACAGTGCCAGACGCAACCTGCGCCTTGATGCTGCGGCCGAACTGCTGGACAGTCTGAATTTTGACCTTTTCGCCAAGGGCCTCGATTACCTCATCGAGGTTTGTGAAATCGAGTTCACCCTCAAAAACCCTCTCATGCGTTTC
>JBKJIP010000357.1:0-9039 GCA_046598515.1 Fimbriimonadaceae bacterium
AGAGATCGCCCTGGGAATAAACCGTGCGTCCAAACTCACCGCCCCAAACCACCAACGTGTCATCCAGCATTCCGCGCTGCTTCAGGTCCTTGATCAACGCCGCGCTCGGCTGATCGATGTCCTGTGCCTGCAGCTTGATGCGGCGGGGGAGGGTGTCGTGGTGGTCCCAGCCCATATGGAAGAGTTCCACGAAGCGCACCCCGCGCTCGGCTAGGCGCCTGGCCAAGAGGCAGTTGTAAGCGAAGCTGCCGACTTTCTTCACCGCCGGGCCGTACATCTCCAAAACCGCCGCGGGTTCCTTCGAGATATCGATCAGGTCGGGCACCGAGGTCTGCATGCGGAACGCCATCTCGTACTGCGAAATTCGCGTCGCGATCTCCGGATCGCCGACCTGCCCCAGCTTGTGCTTGTTAAGCTGCGCAAGCGAGTCCAGCATGTCGCGGCGGGTCACGCCGTCGACACCGTGCGGATTCGAAAGGAACAGCACGGGATCACCTTGCGACCGGAATTTCACTCCCTGGTGCTCCGTCGGGATGAAGCCCGATCCCCACAGGCGGTCGTACAGCGGCTGATCGTCCTGACGGCCGCTGCCCACGCTCGTGAGAACGATGAACGACGGCAGGTCGTCGCTATCGGAGCCTAACCCGTACGACAACCAAGAACCCATGCTGGGCCGGCCCGCCAACTGAGAACCCGTCTGGAAAAAGGTGATGGCCGGGTCGTGGTTGATGGCCTCCGTGTACATCGAGTTGATCAGGCACAACTCGTCCGAGATTTCGTTCAGATGCGGAAGCAGTTCGCTGAGCCACATTCCCGTCTTCGCGTTCTGGTTGAACTTGTAGAGCGACGGCGCGGTTGGAAACTTCTTCTGTCCAGATGTCATTCCCGTCAAGCGCTGGCCCATACGGATGCTGTCCGGCAGGTCCTCGCCTCTCTGCTTTTCGAGAGCCGGTTTCGGATCGTAGAGTTCGAACTGCGAAGGCGCTCCGCTCTGGAAGAGGTAGATCACCCTCTTCGCCTTCGGCGTGAAGTGCGGCAAACCGGCCAGACCCTCATGGACCTTGTCCCGAGGACTCCCCAAGGCGTTCGTTCCCATTAGCGAGAACAGAGCCGTGAAACCCATGCCGGCCGCCCCCTGAAGGAAGGTGCGGCGATTGAGCGTGTCTTGCAGATTGATTCTGGGGTCGTTCATGGCTTATTCTTTCGTGATGGCTTCGTCGAGGTTGAGAACGGTGCTCGCCAGCGTGGCAAATGCGGCGAGGTCGGCTTTATCGAGCTTCTTCGAATACGGCAGCACGCCCGTATCGAGCAGCGAATCCACTCGCGCGGGCTCCTTGGCAAATCTCGATCGGAACGTAGCTAAACTCGAGGCGAGGATCTTGGCCTCGCTGGCATCCGGCAAGCGACCGAGCACTCTTTGGAAAATCCCGTTGATCCGATCTTGGTCGGTCGACTTCTCCGTCATGACCTTCTCGGCCAAGCGGCGCGCGGCCTCGACGTAAGTCTCGTCGTTCAACATCGCCAGCGCTTGAAGCGGGGTGTTCGTACGGGCGCGCTTCGTACGACAGATCTCGCGCGAAGGGGCGTCGAAAAGCGTCATCGCGGGAGGGGCAGCCGTGCGTTTCCAGATCGAATAGAGGCTACGCCGGTAAAGTCCGGGGCCGAGGGCGTGCTTATAGTTTCGGAGGTTGCCGTACACGTTCAAGTCGTCCCAAACTCCGTCCGGCTGATAGGGGTAGACGCTCGGCCCACCCTGCTTTTCGACGAGTAATCCAGCTACGTAGAGGGCCTGGTCCCGGATTTCTTCCGCTGTTAAGCGAAAGCGCGGGCCACGGGCGACCAGACGATTCGTAGGATCGATAGCGGTTAGCTCGGGACGCCAGGTCGACGACTGCCGATAAGCCGCGCTCATCATCAGCGTCTTCAGCATCGCTTTCATATCCCAATCCAGCCTCACGAATTCGGTCGCGAGCCAGTCGAGCAGTTCGGGATGCGAGGGAAAATCGGCGCGGGTGCCAAAATCTTCCGAAGTCTCTACTATCCCGATGCCAAAGAGCTTCTCCCACATCCGGTTCACGGCAACTCGAGCCGTGAGCGGGTTCTTCGGTGACGCCACCCATTGGGCAAACTCCAGCCGGTTCTTCGGCTGCGTGCCAAAGACCTCGGGCAGGCTTGGGCTAACCTTCTCGCCAAGCTTGTCGTAGACTCCGCGCTCCAGGATGTGCGCATCTCGCGGCTTCTCCATCTCCTGCATGATCATCACGCTGGAAATCCCGGCTTCGACCTTCGCTTTCTGGTCCTTCACTTTTCGCAGCGACTTGCCTAACGCAATGTAATCGCTGTCATGCTCCGCGGACCAGAGTCGGACCAGTTCCGTCTTTTGCGCGGGAGTTCGCGTAGCTTCCGGAAGCGCCAGCAGGGTCTTCGCCGCATTCTGCCCCGCCAGCCAAGCGGCTTCCTCCGGTTGAAGGGCACGACTATAGATGTAGAGGTCGTCCACGGCTCCAAAGTAGAACTCACCCTGAGTGCGCCGGCCAATTTTGGTGGTGATGGGCGGGTCCGTCTTCGTTGTCCCCTTTAAGGCGTTGAGGGATATGGTCACTTCGGCTTTCACCCCGTTCAGGAAGACCTGCACACCCTCGGCTTTGCCGCTTCCGTCGTAGCTCATCGACACGTGCGTCCACTCGCCGAGGTTGACCTTGCCCTTTGTGCGTAGCTCGAAAGCGTTGCCAACGGCCCAATCGCTGATCACCTGAATCAGGATGTTCTGCTCGCGCACGTAGAGATTCCAGCCCCGATAGCGCGGCCCCATCTCCATGCGACCGACGGGAACGCCGTTGTCTCGGTCCGGCTTGATCCAAGTCGCGACGGAAAAGGGCTGGGTGCCGTCAAAATTCTCCACACCGTTCAGCTCGACGTAGTTCTTGTCGTCCGTCTTCACCGAACCGGATGCTCTCGTATCGCCGTGCAGAAGCTGACCGACCACGGTCGGTTGCGCCGCCGTGCCTTCCGCCACTTTTGGCGTTTGCCCAAGTTCATATCGAGCGAGGAGACCTTCGGCAAGACTCCGCGGTCGCTCGTTCTTGATCACCCAGTTCTTGGGGCCATTCGCGTTCTTCGCCAGCCGGCCCGTGATCTTCCCTTCCAGTTCGCGCATCTCGGCTTCCAGAGCTTGAAGTTCCTTTTGCTGAGCCGGCGTGGGGGCGGAGATGAAGGGCGGGTGGTTGACTGGGCTTTCGACGCCGGTGCCTGATTCCGGCACGTTGTTGAAGTATGCGTACATCCCGTAAAACGACTTCTGCGAGATCGGATCGTACTTGTGATCGTGGCAGCGGGCACATCCGGAGGTGAGCCCGAGCCAAACGGTGCTCGTCGTCTCCACCCGGTCGATAACGTTCTCGACGCGCCACTCTTCGGCGATAACGCCGCCTTCGGTGTTGATCCTGTGGTTCCGGTTGAAGCCGGTCGCGATCTTTTGATCGAGCGACGCGTTCGGAATCATGTCGCCTGCAATCTGCTCGACCGTGAACTGGTCGAAAGGCATATTCTTGTTGAATGCCTCGAGCACCCAATCGCGCCAGCGCCATTGATATCGCTCGAAGTCGGCCTGATATCCGTTGCTGTCGGCATAGCGGGCACCGTCCAGCCAATCCATCGCCATCCGCTCGCCGTATCGCGGCGAAGCGAGGAGCCGATCGAGCTGCTTTTCATAGGCGTTCTTGCTCTTATCTGCCTCGAAGGCGGCAATCTCGTCTGGGGTTGGGGGCAGGCCCGTTAGATCAAGCGAAGCCCTTCGGAGCAATGTCGCGCGGTTGGCTTCCGCGCTTGGCTTCACGTCGATTTCTTCTTGCTTGGCGAGGATGAACCGGTCGATCTCGTTCTTAACCCAGCTTTTGTTCTGCACGGTAGGGGGCGCAACCCTAACGGGCGTCACGAAGGCCCAATGCTCTTTGTAAACCGCCCCTTCCTTAATCCATCTCGCCAACAGATCCTTTTCATTCTGCGTCAAGTTCTTCTTGGTCGTGGCGGGTGGCATTTGGTCCGCCTCGCCGGCGTTGATCCGCTTGATCATCTCGCTCGCTTCCGGCTTCCCGGGAACGATGGCGTGGATTCCGTCTCCCAGATCGGCGATGGCGGTTTCGCGGCGATTCAGAACCAAATTTGCAGCGACCGATTTAGGGTCCTGCCCGTGGCAGTTGAAGCACTTGTTCGAGAGGATCGGCCGTATGTCGCGGTTATAGTCGATCTTCTCGATCTTGGGAGCCTTTGGGGGCTCCTTCTGAGCCGTCCAAACGCTGGCGGCAAGACACAAGGCAGAAACAGTAAATCCAAGCAAAGACGCGGCGCGCGGCATTAGCCTTATTTTCGCACACCCTTCCCTTCCCGTGACCCGCGTTTCCGCCAAGTTTTCGGTTTGCGGCGGGCGAGGAATGGCCGGTTTTAGAAACAGAAGTCGCCACGGGCCCCTGCTTGCGCCACCGGGCTCCGTTCGGTGAAGTCTGGAATCAGGACTCGTTTGCCAGCCGGTCGTCACCGCCATCCGAGGGCGGAATGGCGGGAACATAGCTTCCGTTCTCGCCACTCGCCATCGGGTGGCGAAGCCGACCAGCCCTCGACCGAGGACCATCCGCATCCCAAAAGGATCGCAAAGCGATCCTCCGAAAGCCCCAACGGGGCGGAAATATTACAGCCCAGCCCAAGCTGGCCCCGAGGGCCGCGCAGGGCTGGGTGGGTCCGCAAAACTAAGGCCCGAAGGGCCAGTCGCGCACGACGGAGGCGATAGCCGGAGGAGACGCGACTGGCCCTTCGGGCCGACTCGGCGTCCGCCAGACGAAACCGGTAATCTAGACTCCTTGCCCACCGTCGAGAAGTATCTGCCCGCGCTCCAATCCAAGGAGTTTCGCAACTATATCGGGGGAAGCTTCATTTCGAACATCGGGAACACGGTGCAAACCTGGGCCATCGCTTGGCACATCTACCACCTCACCGATAGCTCGTTCATGGTCGGCCTTGCCGGACTGGTGCGAATCGGACCGTTGCTCTTGCTATCTCTCTTCGGCGGTGTCGTCGCCGACCAAGCCGATCGGCGCAAAGTCCTTCTGCTGACGCAGTCGGCGATGGCCGTCGTCTCCCTTCTCATTTTCTGGCTAACCGCCCAAGGGCATGCCAGCGTGGGCTTGCTCTACGGGATCATCGCCCTCAATGCCGTTGCCCGTGCCTTCGATGGGCCTGCGCGCCAGTCGCTCGTTCCGAACCTCGTGCCGATTCAGCATCTCCAGAACGCGCTGAGCACGAATGGGATGGCTTGGCGAATGAGCGATGTTCTCGGGCCTCTGGTCGCCGGCATGTTTATCGGTCTGAACGAGAGCAAGGAGTTCGCGGAACTCGTCTCCCGCATTGGCATTCACAATTCGCCGGGGCTGAGTATGTGCTACCTGGCCAATTTCCTTTCTTTCTTCGCAGTTCTTCTCGCGGTGTTCTTCCTGCAGCCGAAGTCGGTCGAGAACGCAGGCGAGAAACCGACGAACTTCAAAGAAGTCCTTGGTCTCATCGGCGAGGGTTTGGCCTTTGTGAATAAGACGCCCGTGGTTCGCCACGCGATGTGGATCGACTTCTGGGCGACGCTACTCTCCGGAGCCGAGGCCCTCCTCCCCGCGTTCGCGAGCGCCAAATTTCTTAACCTGGGACCCCAAGGTTTCGGCATCCTCGCCGGATCGAGTGCAGCCGGGGCCCTGATCGCGGCGACCGCGATGTCGTTCGCCCCCCAGATTCACCGACAGGGGCGCGTTGTGGTCTTCATGATCGGCTGCTATGGCCTGGCCACGATCTTCTTCGGCTTGTCCCAAAACCTCTGGGTTGCGAGCCTGAGTCTGGCCGCGGTTGGCGCATCCGACATGATTTCCACCGTTCTACGGCAAACCATTCGCCAACTCGCGACGCCGAACGAACTGCGCGGACGCATGTCCGCCACCAGCAGCCTCTTCCACATATCGGGTCCACAACTGGGCGATTTTGAGGCGGGTGCGGTTGCGAGCGCGTGGGGCGAACGGGTATCGATCGTGCTGGGCGGCGCCCTATGCATGGTCGTCGCCTTGCACTGGTCGAAGGCCAAGGCCCTTGTCGGCTATACCAACGAACGTCGCTAGGTTAAGACCTCTAAACTGGGGCACCGGGCATGGCGTCTTGTCGATCTCCGAACCGGTAAACTACCGTCAACGCTCCTCGCCGACGGCGTCGAGGATATCGGAAGGGCTTGGCGTCAACCTCTCGACCCGCTGGATTCCAGCAAACATTGCCGTTGGTCGTGCTCCAGCTTGCTCTCCGAAGACAATCGAGAACAGCTTATGAGTCAAAAACGTGTCTACCTCTTCCGCGACGGCAACGCCACCATGCGCGACCTGCTCGGCGGCAAGGGTGCCAATCTCGCCGAAATGACCAATATCGGTCTGCCCGTCCCCCCCGGATTTACGATCACCACCGAAGTCTGCACCGAATACTACGACAGCGGGCGCCAACTGCCCGCCGGCTTGATGGATGAAGCCAAAGCCGCCCTCGCGGATGTCGAGCAGGCGATGGGCAAAACCTTCGGCGATCCGAAGAACCCCCTCCTCGTCTCCGTCCGCTCCGGTGCCAAGTTCTCCATGCCCGGCATGATGGACACCGTTCTCAACCTCGGCCTGAACGACGAGACGGTTACGGCCCTAGTCCAGACAATGGATCCGCGGTTCGTTTACGACAGCTATCGCCGCCTTATCATGATGCTCAGCGACGTTGCCTACAGCGACAAGTTCGAGCACATCAGCAAGCACGATTTCGAGCACATCTTCGCCGACCTTAAGAAGGAACTGGGCGTAAAGGAAGACCTCGAGGTCGACGCCGCCGGCCTGCAAATCCTCTGCACCAAGTTTAAGAATCACGTTAAGGAGCAGACGGGCGCAGAGTTCCCGCAGGACCCGACGGAACAGCTTCAAGCCGCCATCGAGGCCGTCTTCCGATCTTGGAACAACGATCGCGCGATCATTTACCGACGCCGCGAGAAGATTCCCGATGAGATCGGCACGGCAGTTACGGTCCAGTCCATGGTCTTCGGCAATATGGGCGATGACTGCGGTTCAGGTGTTGCCTTCACACGCGACGCCTCGACCGGCGTGAACGTGGTCCTTGGCGAGTACCTGATAAATGCCCAGGGTGAGGATGTCGTTGCCGGCGTTCGAACCCCCATGCCGATCGCCGACCTCGCCGCATCCAATCCGACAATTTACGGTCAGTTCACAGATGTCTGTAAGAAGCTCGAAGCGCACTACAAAGACATGCAGGACATCGAGTTCACGATCGAGCACAACAAGCTGTTCATCCTGCAGTGTCGCTCCGGCAAGCGCACCGGCCCGGCTGCGATCAAGATCGCGGTCGACCAGGTGAGCGAGGGCCTCATCACGAAGGAAGAGGCGCTGAACCGCGTCGATCCCGAGCTCTTGAACCATTGTCTGCTGCCGGTCATTCCTCAGAACGCGAAGTATTCGGTTCTGGCGAAGGGACTTCCCGCCGGACCCGGTGCGGCTACCGGCGTCGCTATTTTCGACTCCGAGCGTGCGGCCGAACTCGGCAAGGGCGGCCAGGGCCAGAAGGTCATTCTCGTCCGCGCGGAGACTTCGCCGGACGACCTGAAGGGCATGCTCGCAGCTCAGGGCGTTCTTACGGAGAAGGGCGGAATGACTTCCCACGCGGCGCTTGTCGCTCGTGGATTCGGCATTCCGACTGTCGCCGGCTGTTCCGAAATCTCGGTAAACGCCCACGCCCGAGAATTCAAGGTTGGCGATCGCATCGTTCGTGAGGGCGATCTGATTTCGCTCAACGGCACCCTTGGCGAAGTGATCGACGGATCCGTTCCCGTCGAAGAACCCCAGCTCACGGGTGAGTTCGGCATTTTCATGGGCTGGGCGGATGAAGTTCGCCGACTTGGCGTTCGCACAAACGCCGATACACCTGCCGACACCGCTCTTGCCATCCGTTTCGGCGCGGAGGGCATCGGCCTTTGCCGCACGGAGCACATGTTCTTCGAGGGCGAGCGACGTCCTGTCGTTCAGAGAATGATCTTGGCCGACAATGATGCCGATCGCCAGAGCGCGCTTGATGAGTTGCTCGTCTTCCAGCGAGCCGACTTTGTCGGTATCTTCGAAACGCTTAAGGGTATGCCAGCGACCATTCGCCTTATCGATCCGCCTCTCCATGAGTTCCTACCGAGCCAGGAAAGCCTGATCGAGGAAGTCGCGACGGCGAAGGCGAAGGGCCAGCCGGATACGGCTAAGGAAGAGCTGCTTCGTGTGGTCCAAACGCACCACGAGGTTAATCCGATGATGGGGCTGCGCGGTTGCCGACTATCCATTGTCTTCCCCCAGATCGTCGAAATGCAGACGCGAGCCATCCTCGAGGGTGCGGCCACGGTCATCAAGGCCGGCGGTCGAGCCCACCCCGAGATCATGATTCCGCTCGTCGGCCATGTGAACGAGCTGAGATCCGTTCGCGAGAAGCTCGAAGCGACGGCGAAGAAGGTCGTCGAAGAGCAGGGCGTTGAAATCCCCTACGTCTTCGGCACCATGATCGAAGTGCCGCGAGGCGCTTTGACGGCGGACGAGATCGCAGTGGAAGCAGAGTTCTTCAGCTTTGGAACAAACGACCTCACGCAGATGACATTCGGCTTCAGCCGAGACGACTCGGACAAGTTCCTCAAGCCGTATGTGGAGCAAAAGATCCTTCCGGGCGACCCGTTCGAATCGATCGACCAGAACGGCGTCGGTGTTCTCATGGAGATCGCCGTCCAGAAGGGCAAGTCGGTCAAGCCGAACCTAAAGCTCGGCATCTGTGGCGAGCACGGCGGCGAGCCAAGATCGGTGGCCTTCTGCCACAAGATCGGCCTCGACTACGTAAGCTGTTCGCCCTACCGCGTGCCGATCGCACGATTAGCGGCGGCGCAGGCGTCGATCCGCGAGAAAGTCGCGGATACGCGGGATCGGTAAGTAAAAGTTCAGTTTGGAGCGGCCA
>JBKJIP010000083.1:0-3374 GCA_046598515.1 Fimbriimonadaceae bacterium
GGCATTCTCGGCAAGGTACTCGCCAAGAGTCACCGGCTGGATGTCGAACCGCTTGTCCCCGAGCAGCTCCCGTAACTTCGGCAGAATCAATTCGCTGCGGCACATCCAATCCGGCGAAGGCATGAGTTCTAACCATTGGAGGATCAACGAACGACTCGCAGGCGGATTGGCGGCCAACTCGTTAAGCAGGATGTCCATATCCTCCGGCCACTGATGCAGGTTTAGCCGGTTCCGCGTCGCCGTCGGAATCTGCGTGCCGTCGTGGCCTTCCCACTGAATGACCGGAACTTCCTCGCGCGGAATCTCCGGCGTATGCCAGGTCCATTGGAAGTAGAGAGAGGCACCCGTAAAGCCGCAGCCGACGAGCATTTGCGGAAGCTGAGGAAAGAAGTCGAACTCTTCTTCCCAGAACGTGCGAGGCCGAACGCCAAAGAGGCGCAGGCAGTTGCGAACGCCGTAAATCCGTTGGCGAATATTGGACTCGCCGCCTTGGAACAGCCCATACGGCTGACCGTAAGAGCACCCCACCGGCTCGATCATCCCGCCCTGGATCGCCTCCTTTAGCTCGGCGAAAGCCTCTGGATCTTCGCTCGCCAGCTTCTCATAGCCCACGCCGTCGAAGTTCACGCACCCTTTGATCCCCGCTTCGCGGCAGAGGTGGATCATGTCGCGTACCGAGCCGGGCAGCACGTGATACCCCCAGAGCCATTCCATATCAACCCAGTGCATGTGATTGCCGAAGGTATAGGCGAGGGGAATGCGGTACATCTTGAAAGAATCATGGCGCTTTGCTCCGGGCCCCCGCCGTTGCCCCCACCCGGTTTCCGTTGGTCACCGACCTTTCCCAGGTGCACAAACATCACCAACGGGAGGTGGAAGACGCGAATTCCTCCACCTCCCCTAAACCGATGCCCGTGCGGTTTGGGGGAGGTCGGTGAGTCTGCGAACCGGGTGGGGGCAGCATCGCTGACAGACTCAGGCCCGGGTAAGGTCTCCACATGATTCTCCCGACACTGGCCGCGGTGGTCGCCTTCCAGCCGCTAACGATCCGAGCGGTCGGCGATGTGATGCTAGCCCGTGGTGTCGAGAGACGCGGCGTGAATCCGTTTAAAACCCTCAGGAGTGAGCTCCGCGGAGCCGGCATCTTGTTCGGCAATCTGGAGTGCGCCCTGACGACAAAACGCATCGCGCGGAACAAGCCTTACCTCTTGAAAGCGCATCCACGCCGCGCAGAGTGGCTCGCGGACGCGGGCTTCGACGTGCTCTCGCTGAACAACAATCACACCGGGGACTGCGGATCGGAGGGTTTCTTCGAAACCGCTTTCAATCTCGAATCCAGAAACATCACGCCGCTTACCGAAGAGCCGGTCGTAATCAGCAAGAACGGCGTGAAGGTTGGCTTCGTGGCCTACACCGATTTCGGCCGCGAGGCGTGTCCGGGAATGGCCATTTTCACCATGGCCCGGTTAAAGCAAGATTTGATCAAGATGGATGCCCCCATCCGTATCGTCTCCATTCACTGGGGCGTCGAAGGTTCGACCATGCCCAGTCCTCGTCAAAAGGAACTCGCTCGCCTGATGGCCGCGCAGGGAGTTGACCTGATTCTCGGCCACGGCACGCATGTGCTTCAGCCCGTCGAGAAAGTCGGCGGATGTCTGGTCGCCTATTCTCTGGGCGATTTTGTCTTCGACATAAACAAGCCCCCTCGAAATCAGGGGGCGATGCTCGATGTGTTGGTCGAAGGGCCGGGAATCTCGGCCCATCGACTCGTTCCCGTTATCTCCGGTTACCAGCCTAAACTGGATTTGACACGAAAGATCCGCCACGGCAAGCCTTCAAGTAATTCAATGCGTGAACTTGACCGGTCATCTCGAGTTCGTCACGATAGATTGGATCGTGCCACCCCTCAATATCGATCGCACCCTTGAATCCGCCCTGGCGCAGGATCGTAATAACGTCCGTCCAGTTCGTATCCCCGAAGCCGGGCGTGCGATGCCAAACCCATTGTTCGCCGCCGCGAAGCCCCTTGGCGGCCAGGACATCCCGAGCGATCGTCGCGTCTTTGCCGTGGACGTGATAGACCCGATCGACCCACTTACGAAGCTGGGGCAGAGGCTCGATGAGCGAGACCATTTGATGGCATGGCTCCCACTCCAAACCGAGGGCGGTGCCCTCGACGCAGTCGAACATCATCTCCCAAGCGCGGGGGGAGTGGGCGATGTTCCACTTCGGATTGTCCCAGGTGCCACCCATATCGCAGTTCTCAAAGGCGATCTTAACGCCTTCGCCATCGGCGACTTTGGCTAAGTTTCCGAAGACTTCTTTGAACTTATCCATGCTCTGATCGACCGGACGATCTTCCAGCGCGCCGGCGAAGCCGCAAACGACGTTGCAGTTGAAAAGCTTGCAGGCTTTGATAACCGTCTCCCAGTCCTGGGCCGTCTTCTCATCTTGCAGGGGGTTGCCATAGATGCCGAGGCCGGCGATCACGGCTTGGTCTCCCAAGACGTCCCGACACTCCTTGGCGAGTTCTTCGAGGTTTACTTCGCCGATGTATTGCCACAGGGTGAGCTCGAACGACTCGAATCCATGAGGCAGAATCTGCTTGAGATAGTTGCCGCCCCCGGACATGGGGGCGAGAGTGCCGATGCGAATATCTTGGTGGTTGGTGCGATCCATGCGAGCCGCGAGATTACCGCTTGATGGTTAAGGGTTACCGTATCATGACCGTCCCGGTCATGCGTAATTCGACCGTCCCGGTCGAATCCGGCGACGCGAGGCCAGCACTGGCCCAAGCGGCACGACCAGGGCGGATCGTGGGACGCTTCACCTGCAAAGCTATGCAATGTTCCCTCGTTTCCTAACGAATCCGTGAGGATGTCGTAGGATGATGTTTGGTGGATTACATCTTGAGGTTGATTCCTGAGGCCGAAGGCGGCTTTTGCGTCATGGTTCCTGACCTACCTGGGTGCGTTTCTCAGGGGGAAACGCGTGAAGAAGCTTTGGAGAATATTCGAGAAGCTATTGAAATCTATCTACAGGTCGCATCCGAGTGACTCGCCGCGCCTTCCTGCTGATTGTCGCGTGTGTCTTCTTTTCGGTTGCCGTACTGGGGATTTTTCTTTTGTCGAGAAGCGAGAATCCCGGCCTTGGAGTAATCGCGTTGATCATTGGGGTTTCCGGTGCGTCACGGCTGACTTACCTCACTAAGGAGTCTTGAGATCACCTACGACCGGGACGGTCATGATACGGGTCTCGGCGGGTACGCTTTGAACCTATGCCCATCATCGTCGACATCGTTGCTCGTGAGATTCTTGATAGCCGGGGGAACCCCACCGTCGAGGTCGACGTCGCTCTGGAAACAGGTGCTTTTG
>JBKJIP010000292.1:0-15568 GCA_046598515.1 Fimbriimonadaceae bacterium
CATAGGCTTTGATGCCGAAGCGCTCGGTCCGGCGAGCCAAAGCTCCAAACCGTCATGCTCGATAATCGCCATCGCCGGACCCCATCGCTCGACTTCCGAAAAGCCCAGACTCACGTAAAAATCAACCGCCCGATCGACATCGCTCACGAAATAGCGCACCGCAGCCATGCTCGATTATGGTGCTAACGCCAATCCATCAAAGGTAAAAGGCTGGAGAATTCGTCGGTCCAGGCTCGGATACCGGGCCGCTTCTTCGCGGGCTCCCAGCGTCCTGATTTGTCGAATCCCGTGCAATCCATAGACTTGGGACCTACAACACACCAGTTTGCAAGTTCGCGGCCCCGCTCGTTTACGATGATTTCCTTTCCGGACTCCTCGCAATACAACGCCTTGAGACCCAGTTCCTCGGCCGCGGCGGCAACCAAGGGCTCAAGATCCAGATAGCGATTGGAGATATGAACTGCCAAGAGGCCGTTCGGCTTGAGTTTTCGCCGGTAGAGCTGGAACGCTTCGACCGTCATCAAGTGAGCCGGAATGGCATCCGACGAGAACGCATCGATGAGAAGGAAGTCGAACTTCGCGTCCGGCTCTTCGGCCAACTTTAGACGGGCATCTCCGATGACCACCTTTTGAGGAGCCGCCGCCTTTGAAAGGTAGGTGAAGAGCCGATTGTCACGGGCGAGTTTCTCAACTAGCTCGTCGATCTCGTAGAATGTCCAGTCTTCGCCCGGCCGCGACCACGCCGCCGTGCTTCCCACGCCAAGTCCGACGACCCCAACGATCGAGTTCGCGGGGCGCGGATAGGCTTCGAACACTTCCTTCAAGGGGCCCGCGCTATGGTAGTACGAGAGAGGCATCTTCTCAAGTTCGGGAGTAAAAACCTGTCGGCCATGCAGGATTCGTCCATTGACGAGGATGTGAGTCAGTCCCGACTTCGCAAAGCCCAACTCTTCCACCTTCTGAACTCCAAAGAACGATCGCGCTTCATAGAGGGTGCGCTTGTCCGTTTGGTGGTTGTAAATGCTCACGAACGCCATGCCAAGCACCCCCATGGCGAATCTGAGGGGCCGGGAAGCACATACGATGATGCCCAGCGCCGCTGCGGCCGTGAGCCATGGCCGATACGTATGCACGGAAACCCGTCCGTACTTGTCGTTGAGCCACAAGAATAGGACCGTGCCGCCACCGATCAGCAGGACAGGAGCGATATCCTTGGCAATTTGAAGCGGCTTCCATCCCGGTTCCCGCGCGGGAAGGGCGAG
Source organism: Fimbriimonadaceae bacterium (assembly GCA_046598515.1). Taxonomy (GTDB): domain Bacteria; phylum Armatimonadota; class Fimbriimonadia; order Fimbriimonadales; family Fimbriimonadaceae; genus JANJUB01. The sequence goes on from JBKJIP010000292.1 coordinate 1,263, forward strand.
GCCGAGAACGACGAGGATCATCGTGTATTCGATGACTTGGACGAATAGGTTTGGCGCGACGAGGGCGTTGAACATGCCGCCCAAAACACCACCCAGAGACATCCAAAGGAAGAACTCGGTCAGCCGGCCCGGAGTGGGGCGATCTTTGGCGAGTTCGCCATGACAAAGCATGGCGCCTACAAAGAGTGCAATGAGATGGACGCTGAAGACCGTGGTGTGAGAGTTCGTCAGCTTGTAGAAAATCGAGCTGGTCAGGGTCACCTTGATCGAGGTGATAAAGACCAGAACCGCCATCACATAGGGAAACGCGGCGAGAATCCACTTATGGGGGATTGGCGGTTTCTTCGCGAAGACGAAGACCATGGTGAGGAGATAGATCGCGAGCGGAATCACCCAAAGAAGCGGCATGACCGCGATGTCGGTCGTCAGGTAAGTGGTCACGCCGATGAACTGGCTAGAAGGGATGAAGGCCAGGAACACCCAGCGAAGGCGGCGCTTCCACGGAAGAGGCTCGAGCGGGACAATCTCAGTCTCTTGCGGAAGAGCCACGATCTCTCTTCGAAGCTTCAACGCCGTGACTACAAAGAGAACGGCGAGAAGAATGTAGCCAACCGTCCAGAAACCGCTCTGCTGAGCGACCGTCAAACGCGGTTCGATCAAGAACGGATAGCTGAGTAGGCCCAGAAAGCTTCCGACATTGCTGGCTGCGTACAGAAAGTAGGGATCCTTGTATCCCGCGCGGCTGAACCAGGATTGAATAAGGGGCGAGCTTGCACTGAGCACGAAGAACGGCAACCCTACGCTGAGGGCCATTGTCAGGAGCATCCAAGGGATCGGATTGGACCCTCCCGGTGGGTGCAGATCACCGTAATACAGAGGCAAAACAACGGCGGGCAGGGCCAAGATCGCGCCATGCACGATCAACTGATTCTTGAAGCTGAGCTTTTTCGAGATCACATGGCTGTAAAAGTAGCCACCCAGCAGCGCCGCCTGGTAGAAGACCATGGCCGTGTTCCAAACGCTCGGTGAACCGCCCAGGATCGGCAGCAACATCTTCGCGACCATCGGCTGGATCGAGAAGAGGAGAAACGCACTCAAGAGAAGCAGCAAAGAACAGAGGACGGCCATAGAATCCCAGCAATGTAATGGGACGATGACCGCGCTTCAGAAGTGGCGGCGAGCTACTTGTAGGGGGCGCAAAGGGGGTCGCCGATGACGATGTCGCGCCATTTAATCAGCGGCGAGGCCGCGTAGAAGCTCTCCGCCAGGTTTCTCCCCTTCGTATATCGCTCGAACAGGATGCTGGGTCGGGCGAGGGCGAAGGCGAAGGGCTCGTTGACATATCCCTTGATTCCCGTGACTCCATTTGCGATCAGGTCGCCAATGAGGCTCTGTCCGCCCGTCGTGCCGGGCTTGAAGGTTCGTGCCGAGGTGGAAACGAAGGTTTCCGCGATCGCGCCGGGCTGGAACTTGATTTGCCGGTAGGTCTCGCCATTGAAGCCGCCGTCATTGCTGCCCCAACTGGAGTATCCGGCGAGGGCTTGGCCGCCGTTCACGAAAGTCTTGGTCGTCTCGTAGTTAACGTCGAACCCGCCAACCTTCAGAATCTCTCGGGCATCCTTCATGCTGTCTTCGAGAGGCTTGTACCCTCCTGTTTGTCGGTAGGGATCGCTATCGAGGAGGAACGGGCCCTTGGATTTCTTGGCCGCCATAGAGTTGTCCACCAGCTTGCGGGCGTCGGCGTAGGTATAGCCATCGAGGCGGGTCACCAGGTAGAAGCCGTACTTGTCGGAGTTGAACGGCTCGTCCTTGCCGAAATAGGGGTTCACAAACTTCTGAAGCTCGCTCGACGGTGGAGGATCTTTCGAAATCCAGGGAGCTTTGATTTCCATGGCCGCCAAATGAGCGTCGATGGATAGCGCTGCGTCATTCTCCCAAGTTCGGATCGGAATCCCCTTGCAAAGGACGATGAAATCGATGCGCCGCTTGATTCCCTTGAGCGCCTTGATCTTGGTCCGGACCTCGCCCATAAGGTTTTTCTGGAGCTCAACGAGGGAGGTGTTCTCCTCATTCAGCATCGCGACGGGCACGATGTCCTCGGGAGGCAATCCCCGTTTGACCGCATAATACTCAGCCAATTCCTTGCTGCCGGGGGCCAGTTTGTTGTAGACGACGAGGGTGCGGTAGCCGTCGGGGGAGGTCTGATACTTGGCCGGTAGCTGGAATGCGAAGGGCTTCTCGGCCGGAGCCGAGGCGCACCCCGCGACGATTGCGAGGAGGATTGGAACCATGGCTTTACTTAAGGCGCTTGTTGCGGAGACGCTTCTTGAGCTTCGTCGCCCCGGGGCGGTTTTGCTTGCGATTAAGCCGTCGAACGGCGCGGACGATCTCGGCATACATCTTCGTACGTGCGGCAACCCCTTTTACGAGGCCCATCTTTTGCTCTTTATGGGTGTTGCTGACGCCTCGAAGGACGGTACGCATAACGCGTGCCTTTGCGCGCTTCGCGTAAGTATTGATCGTCACCTCGACGCCCATCCGAATTTCACTGAGGAAAGGAATGGCATCGAAAAGCTCGCGCTTCATGGCTCTCTGTCCGGAGATGTAAGGCGAAATCCGCTGCGCGGTATCGCTCCAGAACTTGCCGCCGCGGAAGACGCCGATGCACATGTCGCACATTCCCTTTTGAATAGGCAGAATGATCTGATCGATGTGCTCGCCCTTAAGGCCCTCGAGATCGGCGTCGACGAAGGCGATGATGCCGGCATCGGTGGCTGCCGCGCCCGCCGCCATGGCGCCTCCCTTGCCAGAGTTGAAGGGGAGTTCGAGCACACGGATGCCTTTATGTTGGCGCGCGATTGTGGCCGTGCGATCCTGACTCGCGTCAGACACGACAATAATCTCATCGACAAGGCGCGATTGGGTAACCGCGCGCAGGACGGTGCCGATGCGCTGCTCCTCGTTATAAGCCGGGATGATCACGGCAACCTTGGTATTTTCCACGCGCTGCGTTCTAGGAGTATGTACGTTTTCGGCTCATCCGTTCCGTTCTGGGGCGGAGGTCCATGGGCCATACGCCCCGTGTCACGATCGGGGAGTCCGGTTCCATAATAGGCTATGTCAGAGAGACTCTGGGCTCCGTGGAGGCTCAAATACATCGAGCAAGCGCCGCCCGCCGTGGAGGGAGGCACCGGCTGCATTTTCTTGGACCTGCCGGCTCAGAACGACGACCGTCGCAATCTCATCCTTCATCGCGGTGACACGGCGTTCGTGATGCTAAACGCTTTCCCATATACAAACGGTCACTTGATGGTCGCGCCATTTCGTCACACGAACGACATTACGGCCCTCACCGACGCAGAGCTCCTGGAAATCAATCAACTGGTGGCCGCGAGCGTAAGGTGGATTACCCGCGCCTACAAGCCCGACGGTTTCAACATTGGCGTGAATGTCGGCCGCGCGGCCGGAGCAGGTATTCCAACGCACATCCATTGGCACATCGTGCCGCGTTGGGATGGCGATACCAACTTTATGGGCGTCGTCGGAGATGTCCGGGTTTTGCCCCAGAGTTTGGAAGAAAGCTACGACCGCTTACGAGAAGCTATGGGCCCCACTTGATACGGTGGCTGATGATATCGAGAAGGAACATGACGACCATAAACCCGATTCCCAACCCTAAGGTGAGGCGGCTGATCATATCCTCGATCGTTGCGCGTCCTTTGTAGGTGGTGCGAACACCGCCACCACCCGACATGGCGTCGCCCTTGCCGGTCACGATAACGAGACCCACAAAAAGCAGAGCGATGACCACCGCCAGTCCAAGCAAAATAAAGAACGCTGTCTTCACAGTCGGTAGAGTGTACCCGACGCCTGCATTCCAGACTCAAAGTTGGGGCGGTTCTGGAGTAGCGGCCGAATGAGAGTCGAGCTCGCCAATCGCACCCTCCTTGTAGCCCGGGACATGATGGGTGACTTGGTGAATACGACGGGGGCCGTTGCCACCCTGCGCGCCGAGTACCCGGAGACCGAATTTGTTCTCGAAGGTGGTGCGGCCGCCTTGGAGCTCTTTCCCGAGATCGAAGTGTGGCGAAGAGCGCGAAACGCCGGGCTTCCCGGCCGTTTGAAAAGAGCCTCGCAGTGGCGAAATGGCAGGTTTGGAGCTTGTGTCATTCTCGATGACAGTCACACAGCGGCCCATTTGGCGCGTTGGGCGGGGATTCCCCAAATCTATGGAGTGCATCGAGGTAAGCCCAAACTCTTCACCCAGTCGGTGGCCTTCGATGAATCGGGGCACGACCTCTTCGATTCATTACGAAACCTTTTAACCCTATTGGGCATCCCCGACCCTGATGTGAAACCTCGTATCCATCCGCGTCGGATTGATCTCGAAGCGGCGGAAGCACTGTTCGTAGAACTCGGAGAACCTCGAGTCTTGCTCCATGTCGGAGCATCGGACTATCGCAAGAACTGGCCGGACAGCAGGTGGTTCGAATTGGTCCATCGACTTGAAGGGACGAAGGCGGCCGCCATCGCCGGTCCGGGTGAGGATTGCGGCCGGTTCGGGTTACCCCATCCTCCCGGCCCCCTTTCTCTCATGGAATATGCCGCGCTCCTCCAAAAGGTCGAGCGGCTCATCACTCCTGACACCGGCGCCGCGCACTTAGCCGGTGCCGTCGGCACCGCCACGACCGTTCTCTACGGCCCGACCGACCCGGCCAGATTTCATCCTTGGAATAACGACAACCAGAATCTGATCCGGCGGGAGACGGCATGCGCTCACTACGGTCATGGATGCGCATTTCAACAAGATGGCAGGTGTTCGCAGGCCTGCATGGCGGCTATTCCGACGGACGCAGTTTGGCCACAATTGCCATGACGACTGGGCGTCACAGATTCAAATTCTACTGATGACTCACGTCACCGGCGCATTCTGACATTTGTTAGACCGGCTACATGAATTCAGTGTCCAGGCCGCCCCCAGCTCCCCTTTGGCGACGTATCCGCGAATGGGAACCAATAATTTTCCCAGGTACTACGGACTGAAATTATGAAGAAACTTGGATGGACGACGATGGGCGCGGCACTAGGAGTAGTGCTAACCGCCAGTCTTTTGAGCAAGGCATCCGCTCAAGGCGGAACGATGAGCCTTTTCGGCGAAGCGCCGAAAGGAGCCAAGACGGGCGTTCTTTGGAACTTTAAGTTCACGGATCGGAAGTCAGGCGCTAGCGTTGCGGAGCGAAAGGGCGCGATTACGGTTCAAAACGGTCGGTATGTTACCGACGTCGATTCGAAGGGTCTCGATCCCAACCGGGTTTACGCCCTCTCCGTCACGGACGAAACAGGAGAAGAACTTGCGCCGGTCTCGTTTGTGACACTGCAGGGTTCGACACCCGGTGTCGCTGAAAGCGGCAATATTAACGTGACAGGCACAGTGATCGCCGGGAAGATCCAGGTCGGTAACGGCGCATCGTGGCCCTACCTGATCAACGCCAATACCACCACGACCACCGGCGGCGTCTTTGGCTCGTCGGCCGTGAATGGCGTGCGGGGCATAACGACGGATGTGACCGGGGGCTATGCGGGCGGGTCATTTAAGGCGAACAACTCCGCAAGTTACGGCATTTACAGCCTGAACTCTGCAACTATAGGCACTGCCTATGCTGGCTATTTCAGAACGGCCAGCAATACGGGTACCGCAATCAGCGGGGTGGCCGATAGCGCGGACAGTTTTGGGGCGCGCATTGGCGTCCAGGGATTTGCGACGGCCCGTTTCATTTTTAACGATCTTTCCGCTGGCGTCCGCGGCATCATAAACAATGAGGCTCCCGGCGCCTTCCAGGTATACGGCGTTCACGGTGTTGTTCAGGGCCCTGTTGACGGCGGTGGAGGGGGTTATGGCGTTTTCTCAACTGGAGATACCGGGGCTACCGGCGTCAAGCAATTCCTGATCGACATGCCCAGCGACCCGGAGAACAAGTTCCTGCGTCACTATTCCGCGGAGGGCGCAGAACCGCTCCTGATCTACTCTGGATCGGCCATCCTCGACGCGAACGGCACCGCTCTGGTGAGCCTGCCGACCTATTGGGCAACGATCAACAAGGATCCGCGCTACCAGCTCACCCCAATCGGCGCGGCCATGCCCAACTTGCACATCGCGACCGAGATAAAGAACAATCAGTTCCGAGTCGGTGGCGGTATGCCTAATAAGAAGGTTACGTGGACGGTGACGGCTACCCGAAACGATCCCTACGTGCGGGCAGCTGGCATTCAGGCCATTGTAGAGAAACCCGCATCGCTACGTGGTAAGTTCTTCCACCCCTCGCTTTACGGCCAGCCGGACAGCAAGGCTTACACTCCGCTCCAGGAGGCAGTCGAGCAAAAGAACTAGGAGACGGGCTCGCCCGAGCAATGGGCTCGGGCGGGCGCCTCTACGTATTTGGGCGGGCACCGGTGTTGTCGCCTCCGGCGCCGCCCAGGCGTACGCCTACCGTTTCCGGCAGTTCGCTTCACCCTCGATAACATTTACGGCCTCACAAATCTAACAGAAACGACTAGAGATACTTCCGGGGATTTACGGCGCCGCCGTTCACATGAACCTCGAAGTGAAGGTGAGGTCCCGTTGAAAGTCCAGTTGAGCCCACCCGGGCGATGGGCTGGCCCCGTTTCACCCTTGCGCCATTCCGAACGATGAAGGAGGAGCAGTGAGCGTAGAGCGTGGTCAAGCCGCCGCCGTGATCGATGATGACGACGTTTCCATAACCACTGTTACGGCTGGCGCTGATTACTACACCGTCGGCGGCGGCCTTGATTGTGGAGCCATGGGATGCTCCGAAATCGAGACCCTTATGCATTCGGGTCCGTCGAAGAATTGGATGAAATCTCGAACCGAAGTTGCTTGTGATCCGGGCGCTGACGGGGAATGACAATCGGCCCGGACGTTTGCCGGTGTACCGGCCGGATCGAGCGGCGATGATGCTGAGAACTTCGTCTTCGGCCGAGTCTAGCTGTCGGGCTATCTTCTCCAAATCGGCAGCCTTGTTTTGTAGATTGCCGAGGATGTCTTTCTTGACCTCCTTGTTCGCGGAGAGTTCGGCATGGGCCTCGCGCTGGTCGACCAATATCCCCTGAATCTCGCCGACGAGCTGATCCGAGCGCGTCTTCTTGGTCACAATTTCGTCGCGGAGATTTCGAACGCTCTCAAAAAGCTCTCTATCTTTATCAGCGATCTTTCGGAATACAAAATTTCGCGATGCGAGTTGGCTGACGCCTTCTGTGCCAACAAGTGCTGAGGCGAAGGTGATCTTGCCGTACATGCGGATGTACTTCAGCCGAACGCGGGCGATTTCCGACTTGACCTTGTATTCAGCTTGGGCATCCTGAAGCCGCTCGGCAAGGGTTACCTGCTCTTTCTTCGCCGAAGAGAGCCTATCTTCGGAGCGATGGTATCGCGTCTCGACTCGGTCGATGTTCGAATCGATTTCGTCGACATCCTCCCGAGCGTCGCGGATGTCTCCCCGCACCACTTTGAGGCGCTTGAGGATCGCGGCCTTTTTATCCTTGATGGACTCCAATTGACCCTTCAGGGCCTTGGTTGTGGTCGGCTTCTTTGTCTGAGCGCCCGTGACGCCAATCGCCACGATAGCCAACCCAAGAATAACGGTGCGAGTCGTCATCATATGTTCGCTCCGGATCGATAGCGGAGAGGCTCCCGAATGGCGAGATAGGAACAGAGCGTCCCGAAGGTGCCGCCAATCGTTCCAAGCAAAAGGATCGCCCACCAAACTGGGAATGCCGGAATATGCATTGGGAAGCGCATCGCTTCGGTCTGCTGCTCGATAACGCTTTGCGCCGCGCGAATCAGAAGTGCGGCAATCGTGCCTCCGATCGCGCCCTGGATAAACCCTTCGATCAGGAAAGGCGTGCGAACCGTGAATTTGGAGGCACCAACGAGCTGCATGATCCGGATCTCTCGGCGCCGAGCGAGAATTGTCAATCGGATCGCGTTATAGATCAGGATCGCGGCTGTAACTATCAGAATCGAACCCAAGCCGCCACCAAGCCAGCGCACGAAGCTCAGGGCGCGGTCGGTCATCTCTTGTTCGTCCTTAAGATAGAGAACATCCTCCACTTGGCCCATCGACTCGATTTCACTTTCTACGCTGTTCGCTTGGGACAGGTCGCTGAGAACAACCTTGAAGGACTGGCCGAGAGGGTTAATCTCGATCCCCTTGGTCATGCGCGGATCATCGCGCTTCATCTTCTCCCACTCCTTTTCGCGGGGAACCCATACTGCGGTCTTTACACCCTTTACCGCGCGAATCTTTGCGATGATGGGAGGGATGTCTTTCGCGGCGAAAGTTATCGCAGGGCCGGTCTCGTCCGCCAATTTTTCCTTGAGCCAAACCCTCATCTCAAACTTCCCGGATACATCGCTCGCGAACTGGCTGACGCGGACATAGATATACGCCAAGCCCCCCAGCAGGAACAGGGCGACGGCGGCGGTGCTGATTGCCGCGAAGCTCATGAGGAAGTTGCGACGGATAGCGCTGAGGGCCTCTCCGAACAGAAACTCGAGGCGATCAAACATCTCCTTTCGCCTCCTCCTTCGCCGTTTCGACTTCGACCATTACAAGTTCCTCGACCAGCGCCTCGTCAAAAACCAGAGGATCCTCCGAGTGTTCTTGTTCGGCCTCGAGTTCTTCGACTTGCTCCAAGCCTTCGGCCAACTCTTCTTCCACGGAAGGAACGGCGGTTTCGTCATGAGGCGGTGGCTCTTCCAAATCGGCTTCGGCAATGACGATGTGCTCCGGAAGTTCCGGCTCGGGATGAATAGGAGTGTCGTCTGACGCCACCCGACCCCCGAGCATACGCACGATACGGGTGCCCATCCGCTCGACGATCATCATATCGTGGCTCGCGACGAGAACCGTGGTGCCGCTGCGGTTCAGGTCCAGAAGCAGCTCCATAATGCCCCAGCTATGCTCGGGGTCCAGGTTGCCGGTGGGTTCATCGGCGATGAGCAGTTTCGGGTTGTTGATGAGTGCCCGTCCGATGGCGACCCGCTGCCGCTCGCCGCCCGAGAGCTGATCCGGAAAAGCGTCCGCTCGATGGCCGATGTTGACCATTTCCAAGATTTCGGGGACTCGCTTGCGGACTTCTCGCTTGGTCGCCCCGATCGAGCGCATGGCGTAAGCCACGTTCTCTAGAACTCGCTTGCGAGGAAGGAGAGCGTAATCCTGCGGGACAATTCCCATAGAGCGTCTCAAAAGCGGAATCTCGGCGTCGGGGATCTCTTCCATATCGACTCCCCAGATAGAAACGGTGCCGGAGGTGGGCCTAACCTCTTTCGTTAGAAGCTTGAGGAGGGTGGATTTGCCGGTCCCCGTTTGGCCGACGAAGAACACGAATTCCCCTTTGGTGATCGTCAAGGAGACGCTGCGTAGGCCGTAGACGTGTTCCGAGAACCGAACCTCGACGTCGTCGAACACGATATGCGGCTGGCCGGGCTTACTGGTCAATCCATGATCCCCCTATCCACGATCCCCAGTCCCCCATCAGACCGAGTCGCAACGCGGCCCAATTGCCGCCCCACTAATCTACGGGTAGCGTACCCCGCCCGATTCCGGGACCGGTCATTGGTCCGGGTTGGTCGCGCTTTTCTAAGACTCGACCGCTATACATATGGCTCGGGACCCGTCGTTAAAGCTGTGAGGAAAGCGCTTGAACTGATTTGCGGGATCGCCCTCAGCGCGGTGCTGCTCACGCTCGCTCTCCCCCTCGGCGAGCAGGGCTATCTGGCTTGGGTCGCGCTGTTTCCTCTTTTGAGGGCCGTACGCAAAACGAACTTCATCGTAGGATTCGTTTCGGCGATCCTCCTGATGTTCGCGATCGCCGCTCTCACTTCGAGCGGGGTGTTCTTTCGGTTCAAATCCCCGTCTGATGACCCCAGTTGGCTTTACAGCGCGTGCGGTATTTTCGGCTTCGCGGTGGCGATGGCCACGGCTTTCGCGGCGGATAAGAAACTGGCGGATCGTCCGATATGGTGGTTCGCCGCGATCGCCGTCGTTGGCGAGGCCCTGCTCCTCCTCCAGATGCCGGGCAACATCGCTTTGACACAGTATCGCAACAGCTTCGCGTTGCTGATCGCCTCACTCGTCGGCATCTGGGGTGTCTCGTTCTTGATCTGGCTTGCGAATCTGCATTTCGCCCGTGCCCCGTGGCGCTCCCTTGCGTGGCAGGCACCGGCGCTGATAGCAGTCTCGTTCGCAGGGACGCTATGGAAGCCGGGAGTCAGCGGAGAGACTCTGAAGGTCGCCCTCCTTCAGTTCCCGAATGACGACGAGAACCAGATCCGGGCGAATCACGCCCAAGCGGCGGCACAGGGAGCCAAGCTTGTTGTCTGGCCCGAGTTCGCGGGAATGATCTTCGCCTCGAACACGGTGGAGCAAGACCTCGCCGGTCTGTCCAAGGTCGTCCCGTTTGTTACGTCCTTTAGAGAACCTCACGAACCCCTGCCGTTCAACTCCGCGGCCCTCTTCATGGCAGGTTCGCGGAGCGAAACGTACCGTAAGCAGAAGCTCTTTGGGGCGGAAGTGAAAATGCACACGCCGGGCGAAAAGAATATCTCCGTCCCCTTCGGCGACATCTCGCTCGGCCTGAACATCTGTTACGACAGTTGCTTCCCGGCCATCATGCGCGACTCGGCCCGGAAGGCGGAAATGGTTGTGCTGCCAACAAACGACCCCGAGAGTCCGCACCACTTTATGGCCGCGATGCACTCCGCGTTCACGCCCTTCCGTGCGGCTGAAAATGGCATTCCGATGGTTCGGTGCGATAGCTTGGCGTACTCGCACGCGGTCAATAGCTGGGGAGCGATCGTCGCGGAGGCACCGCCCGGTGGCAATCTCCTTGTGGCCGATGTTCCTTTGGGCCGCCACTGGACCATAGCAAGCCTTCTGGGTGATCCCCTTCTCCTGGGCGCGGCTCTTGTGCTAGTTGTTGTCGGCGCCCGTCGACGGGTCCGTGAATCCTGAGCCCGTTGGAACGATACAATAAGCCTGTCACTCGATGAAGGAAGTTAATCGCCGACTTCTGCTCGCGCCGGGATTGGGCTTGGCAATCCTATTCGCGGGGGCCGCAGCATCTCCACCTCAGGGGGAGAAGGTTGACTACGTCCACGATGTGCTCCCCATTTTCAAAGCTCATTGCTCCAGTTGCCATCTTGATGGGAACGATAAAGGAGGACTCGCGCTCGACACTCTGGCCGCGCTGAAAAAAGGCGGAGATACGGGAGCTGGCTTCGTGCCCGGTCAGTCTGCGAAAAGTATCCTTCTCGACCGAATCCTCGGCAAAGGCGATTTGCCCCGAATGCCGATGGGCTTCAAGCCCCTGAGCGATAAGGACATCGAGAAGGTGAAGAACTGGATCGATCAGGGCGGCGTGGAGTCGATCGAGGGGCGGGGCGTCCACTGGGCCTTCGTTGTGCCTAAACGCCCTGCCCTCCCGCTGAAAACGGCAAATCCGATCGATTCATTCGTCTTTGCCCGACTAAAAAAGGAAGGTATCAAGCCCAGTCCCGAGGCGGATAGGATCACCCTCATCCGCCGGGTTACCCTCGACCTGACCGGCCTGCCGCCAGCTCCCGAAGAAGTGGACGCGTTCCTCAAAGACATGAGCACGAATGCCTTTGAAAAGGTCGTCGATCGGCTGCTCGCCAACCCCCATTACGGTGAGCGGATGGCTCTGCCTTGGCTCGACGCTGCCCGCTATGCCGATAGCAACGGGTTCCAGCAGGACGGCGACACCTTCCAATATGTTTGGCGCGATTGGGTGATTCGGGCGATGAACGCCAACATGCCCTTCGATAGGTTCACTCGCGAGCAACTCGCTGGCGATCTTCTCCAGAAGGCCACCTTGGATCAGCTTATTGCGACCGGATTCAACCGCAATCACATGCTGAACGGAGAGGGCGGCGCGATTCCCGAGGAACAGCGTAGCGTGAACCTCTTCGATCGGGTCGACACGACCTCGACCACTTGGCTGGGGCTTACCATGGCCTGCGCCCGCTGCCACGATCACAAGTACGACCCCCTCAGTCAGCGTGATTACTACGCGATGATGGCGTACTTCAACAACGTGCCTGAGTCGGGCGTCCCAACCGGAGGCGGTCAATATCGCATCGCCGATCCCTGGGTTTACGCTGGAAGTTCCGAAGAGATGAGCCAGCTTGAGTCGCTTCCCAAAGATCTTCAAACTGCGCGGGACAAGGCAAAGCCCTTTGAGGAGGGACCCGCGGTCGATGTGGCTCAAAAGACATGGGAAAGCAACCCCGGCACCGTGCCCGACGACGTGCGGGACATCTTGAAACTAGCCGCCGACAAGCGGAACAAAGATCAAGCCGCCCGATTGCGACAGCACTTCCTGGACACGGCGCTAGCCTCCCCGGGCAAGGAGCTCCGCGCCGAATGGAAGGTGATCGAGCAGAAACTGAACGAACTACGGGGCCGCGTGCCGCGCGTCATGGTGATGTCCGATGCCAAGCCTCGCAAGACGAACGTCTTCATTCGAGGAAACTACGAGTCCCTCGGGGACGAAGTCAAGCCGGCCGTGCCCGAGTTCTTCCCCGCCAGCGCCGAGCAGAAGAACCGTGCCGATCTCGCCGATTGGATCCTCTCGCCCAAGAATCCGCTCACGGCACGAGTGCAGGTCAACCGACAGTGGCAAACCTTTTTCGGGCGTGGCTTGGTGAAAACGCCCGAGAATTTCGGCGTTCAAAGCGAGCGGCCCGTCCACCCCGAACTCTTGGATTGGCTCGCGGTAGAGTTTCGTGAGAGCGGCTGGAATGTGAAGAGGCTTCAGAAGCTCATCGTGATGAGCCAGACCTACCGACAGTCGTCGAAAGTGTCAAAAACGTTGTACGCCAAAGACCCGAGCAACTTCATGTTGGCCCGTGGCGCAAGATTCCGGATGCCTTCTCTGCTTTTGAGGGATCTCGCGCTGGCTTCCAGCGGCCTGATCAACCCGCAGATGTACGGCAAACCGGTTTATCCCTACCAACCCAAGGGAATTTGGGATGGGCTCAACATCACACTGGAGCGCAACTTTGACTATCCGCAATCGAAGGGGGCAGACAATTATCGCCGGAGCATTTACACGTTCTGGCGACGAACAGTCGCGCCGGGAAACATGTTCGACGCCTCGGCCCGCAACATCTGCACCGTGAGTCAAGGGCAAACATCGACGCCCTTGCATGCGCTGACGATGCTGAACGATGTCACCTGGGTAGAGGCCGGCCGTGCGCTCGCGCAACGGGTCATGGAGTTGCCCTCGCCCGAAGTTCGCCTAGCGCGAGCCTTCCGCCTCGTCTGCGCACGGTCTCCGCGGAAGGATGAAATGGCCGTGCTCAAGCGCTCGCTGGATCGTGCCCTACTGGCGTTTCGGAATGACCCGGATAGCACGCGGGCTTACTTGGACCAGGGCGACATGAAGGTGATTGCAACGCCCGAACTGGCGGCTTATGCGACCGTCTGCCAGGCAATCTTGAACCTGGATGAAGCGATGACTCGCGAATAGGCCACCCAAATTAGCCGGAGAGCCAAGTGTGGGCCGCGAATGCTTGTGTCGCGGCGGGCTGTGTCAGTATCGAAACCTCTGGCTGCGGTGCTGATTTTGCCTTGGACTCATAACGACAATCTGATATGTGGTTCCTGAGCCGTCGCCGCGGCACGAACCATCCGCGGCCCACATTGGCTTCATCCACACTGGCTTATCATAAAGATGGAGGCGACCAGCTTGGGCGCCTCCATCACCTAAACACTGACTACTAGTAGTGCCAGTCGACGTTTAGCGCCTGCTTGGCGTGGCGCTCGATGAACTCTCGGCGGGGTTCGACCTTGTCGCCCATGAGCCGCGAGAACATTTCCTCGATTTCGATCTCGAACTCGTGGTTGAGGATCACTTGCACGAGGCGGCGGCGGGCAGGGGCCATCGTCGTATCCTCGAGGTCCTCCGCGTTCATTTCACCCAGACCTTTAAAGCGGGTGATGAGTGGCTCTTTCCGGCCCTTCTTGTGCTCTTTCACCAACTGATCGCGCTCGGCTTCGTCCTGAGCGTAATAGCGCTCGTTGTTGCCAACTTTGACGACGTAGAGAGGCGGTTGCGCGAGGTAGACGTGGCCGGCCTCCATGAGGGGCTTCATGTACCGGTAGAAGAAGGTGAGCAGCAGCGTTCGAATGTGCTCGCCGTCGACGTCCGCATCGGTCATGATGATGACCTTGTGATAGCGGAGCTTGTCGAGGTCGAAGCTT
>JBKJIP010000390.1:0-6184 GCA_046598515.1 Fimbriimonadaceae bacterium
TTGGAAACGAGAATGTCCTTGAGCTGCTCCATGCGGAACTCGTCGTCCGCGATCAGCGTGATTTCCTCTTTGTCAAAGAGAATCTCCGTTTTGCTGCCCTTGAAGTCGTACCGGTTGGCCAGCTCCTTTTGAGCTTGGTCGACGGCGTTTCGGACTTCTTGCTGGTCGACCTTGCTGAAGATGTCAAAAGAAAACTCTTTGGCTGCCATGCCCAAATTCTACTTGGATCGGGCGCGCCGTGTTATTCTCTATGCCCATGAGGATCGTGGCAGAGACCGGAGCCAAGTTCGCCGATTTCGGTGTTTACGTTCCATCCATCAACAATCGAGGGGAAGTCGCCTTTCAGGCGAACCTGCTCGGCGGCGGGTCCGGAGTCGTTATCGAGGAGCGCGTTGTATGCGAACGTGAGGCCCAGATCGGCGAGATCGTTAGCCATCCCGACGTCAATGACCGAGGTGACGTGTGCTTCTATGCCAATCGCGACGGCGTGACGCGAATGGTGGTTCTCGACGCTTCGGGGCAGATCGTCTTTGAAAGTCCGGTGGAAGCGGGTCCCTTCGGCCCGACAATGAATGAAGCCGGCGCGGCCGCCTATCGGGGGACCTTGCCCTCCGGGGAAGCGGCGGTTTTTTCTACCACTGCCGGCCTCCTAGCCAAGGCAGGCGAACGCTTCCGGGAGTTTCATGGACTGCCTCTCATGTCGGAATCCGGCCGGGTTTCCTTTCGGGCCGACCTGCTCGATGGAACACCAGGGATTTTTTGGGAGTCCGGCGAGAGCGTGGCCGAGGGGTTCGACGAAATCGGGCGCTTCCCTTCGGTCGACGCGAATGGACGCATCGGCTTCGTCGCCCGTCTTGGTTCGGACTGGGGAGTCTATCATTCAGAATCAGGTCCCTTTTCCGATCGCAGACCCTCACCCCCCGGCCCCCTCTCCCCTTCTCGGGGAGAGGGGGAGGTTGCGCTCCGCGGGGTGCTTATAAACACTTCGGGGGTTGTCGTCTTTTATGCGACGCCGGAAGGCGGTGATCTCGGCGTGTATCTAATTGGAAGTTCGGAACCCAAGTTCCGAATGAACGGCGATCTCTTTGGCTCGCCCATCGTCGACTTCGCCCTCAACCCCGTTTCCGCCAACGAACGCGGTCAGTTCGCTGTTAGGGTGAAGCTAAAGGATGCTCGACAGTTCATCTTGGCGTTCTAGCGGCTAGCTAGCTGTCCGCTAGTGGAGGCGAATCGGCGGGATGTAAAGAATGGGTGTAACTGTGCCTTGAACTCGACAGTGGCTTCCGGCGGATCCGGGATACCGCGGTCCCGAGCCAAAGTGACCGTCTGCGATTCAGAGGATCGCAACGCGATCCTCCCCGGCGCTGATCTTCCGGCGGCTCGGGTGCTGACCACCCAAGGGACACGGTCAAAGGATCGCAAGCGAGCCTCCCCCGCGCTGAAGGCGCGAGATGTTACAGCCCGGGCCAAGCGAGGCCCCGAGGGCCGCGCCGGCCTGGGTAGGACCGCCCACCAACTAAGCCCGAAGATCGAGACGCAGGCGACAAGCACACCGTGCGAGGAGTTGCGTCCCGATCTTCGGGCGGCTCCTGAACACGCCGGCTCCCATGGAAACGGTCAAAGGATCGCCCAGCGATCCTCCCCCGCGCTGAAGGCGCGAGATGTTATAGCCCGGGCCAAGCAGGCTCCAAGGGCCGCGCCGGCCTGGGTCGAATCGCCCACCACAAGGCGACTAATCGTCACCCGAAAACAAAAGCATTTGGGTCAGAGGATCGCAAAGCGATCCTCCTTCGCGCTGAAGGCGCGTGATGTTACAGCCCGGGCCAAGCTGGCCCCGAGGGCCGCGCGGGCCCGGGTAGGAACGCCCACCAACAAAGCCCGAAGATCGAGACGCAGGCGACGAGCACACCGTGCGAGGAGTTGCGTCTCGATCTTCGGGCGGCTCCCCGCGCGGACCCGGCATCGGTAAAATCCCAAACCATCGAACTCACCGAACTCTTCCAAACCCATCGCTCGATCCGAAAATACAAATCCGATCCTATCGATCGGGCTCTCATCGAGCAAGTCTGCGGCGACGCCATCGCCGGCGGATCCTCCTCGGGCAACCTTAACAGCATCTCGATCGTGCTCACCCAAGACCCCGAGAAGAAGCAAAAGCTCTACGAACTGCACCTCGAGCAGGACATGGTGAACCAAGCCCCGCTTGTCGTTACCTTCTGCGCCGACTGGTTCCGGACGCGCGAATGGCTGAAACAGCGCGACGCCCGGGATAACTTCAACAACTTCCTCGGCTACCACGTCGCCGCCTACGATGCGATGATCGTCGCCCAGAACGTCTGTCTTGGCTTCCAAGCCCACGGGCTTGGAATCTGCTACATGGGCACCACTCTCTACTCTATGCCCGAGATCTCGGAGCTGCTCCAACTTCCCGAAACGTGCGTTCCCGTAACCACGATCGTCGTCGGCTATCCAGACGAGAATCCCGCCAAGCGTGACCGACTACCCCTCGAAGCATTCCTGCATGACGAGACCTACCGAATGCCAGACACGGCCGAGATCGACCGCATCTACGAGCAGCGCGAAGTCAAAGGCTGGGCGCGATACATGGGTTATCCGGAGCTGAAAAAGGCCATCGAGGAACGGGGGATTACGTCGCTCGCGCAGTTCTACACCAGCGATATCAAGTATCCACCTGACTACTTCCGAGAGGCATCCGAGAAGATGCGCATCTTCCTGGAATCCAAGGGCTTCATCCCGTGAGCAACCCCATATTCCACGGCTGGTATGCCGACCCGGAACTTCATTTCTTCGAAGGCAGATTTTGGATTTATCCCACCTACTCCGCCGCTTACGAAGAGCAAACCTTCTTCGAAACCTGGTCCTCGCCGGACCTGATCTCCTGGCAGAACGAAGGAAGAATCCTCGATTTCGCCGACGTGCCCTGGAGCACGAATCGAGCCGCGTGGGCACCATCGATCGCCTACCGAAATGGCCTCTACTTCTTCTATTTCTCCGCCGGCGATGGCGCCGGAATCGGAGTGGCCACCTCGTCCGCACCTGGCGGGCCCTTCAAGGATGCCCTAGGGGCGCCCTTGATTAAAGAGTATCACCACGGAGCCCAACCGATCGACGCTCACGCCTTCATCGATGGTGATGGCCGCGCTTACCTCTACTACGGAGGCTGGCGGCATGCGGTCGTCGTCGAGCTCGCCGAAGACATGATCCACACCGTGGGACCGTTCACCGAAATCACTCCCGAAAACTATGTCGAGGGCCCCTTCATGGTGAAGCGAAACGGAACCTACTACTTCATGTGGTCGGAAGGCTCATGGGGCGATGCTTCCTACTCCGTGGCCTACGGCAGGTCGAACTCCCCGCTCGGCCCCTTCCCCCGCGAAGCGAAGATACTGGAGAGCGATCCCGCCATCGGGAAGAGCGCTGGCCATCACTCCGTTCTAGAGTTGCCGGGAGACGAATGGGTCATGGCCTATCACCGACGCCCGATCACGGAAACCGCCCGCGACAACCGGGTCGTCTGTCTCGACCGGATGTTCTTCGAGCCGGACGGCTCGATCCGACCGGTGGTGCTGACCTAGCTAGATTTCTTCACGATCGCAAGCACGTTAGTCAGTTTCCGGCCCGGTTTCTCGATGTACTTGCCGTTGAAAAAGAATCCGCGACTCGCCCCTGAGTCGAGGTTCATGGCTTCATGGCAACCGAGCTCCAGCATGACGGCGGCAAAGGCCTCGAACGTCATCGGGGTGTTAACCCGCACGAGATAGAGACGGCGGTCTTGATCATATCCAAGCCCCATCCGCGTCGTCGAGCCCGTTACGTGGGGATCACGAAACCCTTCTGCCTTCCAATCGCAATCGACTTTGCCGTCTAGAACCAAAGCCGGTCCGCAGGCGAGCACGGATTCGAATTCCGACCAATTGACGCCCCGGCTTCGCTGGACTCGCCGAATATCCATCGTCTTGTCTGCTTTGATGCAAAAGGCGGTGCCCATCAAACCCTTCCGAACGAGCTTGCCGTAAGTCCAGATGTCGCCGATCGGAAGCTTCGTGCCCTTATCGAAATAGGCGCCGTTGATTGCGGCAACTACGTTTGGAATCCGACCGACCATCGACTCGAACGGTTCATCGCCGCCGGGAAAGCCTTGAGCGAGACCGATCTTGACGCCAACATTTCCATTCAAATCAACGGAGATGACGTCTAGGTCCGCACCACGGACGGTCTTTCGAAACTGAGTCACCGACGGTTGAGCCAAGGCAAGGGTTATGAACGCAGCAACCATCGCCATATCTTAACGCTAAGGCGTGACCTGGAGCAACTTCGTCGCCGTACTCCCGTAGAAACTCGCCGAAACCGTCACTACCGTGACGGCTCCCACCGGGAACGTGCGGCACGTAAAAGTCTACGTCGTCGCTCCATTTGGCATCGCCGTTGCCGAGGGGATTGTAACCGCAACACCGGGATTGTTTGTGCCGAGAACGAGGTACATCGCGCCGACGGCGGGCTTGTTGATCGCGGCAGAGCCACTGATGCTCTGCCCGCCCCGAACGGTGTTCGCCAGCGAGATACCGGTCAGAGCCGGCTTCGAACGAACGGTGATGCTTCCCGTCGCGACTACCCCCTGATGCGAAGCGGTCAGCGTCGCCACGACATCCGATGTGACGCTCACTCCGTAAACGAAGAAGTTCGCCGAACGCTGCCCGGCGGGGATCGTAACTTTGATGGGCGATGTCAGCTTCGTCGTGTTATCGCTCATCGTTATGTCGCGGGCAACCGGGGTTGGTACGATCAAGTTCAGCGTACACCGGCGGCTTTGATCCGAATACACCACTGGATACTCGAACTGAATGGAAACCGGTCCGTTGTTCGCCCCAGTGAAGTTTTGGCCGGTTGCACTAACCCCCTCGACCTCCACCATCCGCCCGCTGGGGAAGAAGTATTTGTCGTTGTGAAGGGGGAAAATGGTGTAAGTCCCATTGGCAACCCCTACGGTGTAGTTGCCCTGAACATCGGTAATCGCCGTGTACCGAACTTCCGTTCCTTGGCGAACCTCTACGGCGACTCCCGAGAGTCCGACTCCGTTCTGCTTCACCCAGCCGCTGATTTGCGCCGGCTTGAGAATGTTCAGCAAGGCATTGAAATCGACACATCCCCAACCGGTGACCGTGTCCCAACCGACTGTTGCGACGGATGCCGAGCCATTTGGAAGATTGCCATTCCCGCCCGAAGTGACGTCATACCAAATGTCAGGACGGCCGTTCTGCGCGTAAATCACATCCTGCAGACGCCCAAAGCGCCGATTGCCAAATCCATCCGCGGGCAAGCCCCCAAGCGCAATCAGCCTTTCGGACAGTACGGCGAGAGAGCCCGCGAAAATCGGGGCCGAGAAGCTGGTGCCCCAGAAGTCCGTATTCAATGTCCCGTTGTGAAAGAAGGGAAACGCGCCTCCCGTCCCCCCGTGAGCTTGAAGCGAGACATCGGGGATGAGACGCCGATCGATGTGTGTCGGGACCCCGGTTCCGACCTGCCAAGCCGGTCGGATATTGAACGGAGCATTCACCGTGCTCCATCCGCCGCCACTTCCATTCCAGCCAACCTCATTGGTGCGCTGATTCGAGCCGTTCACCGTCGCGATCGTTCCACCCACCATGAGCGGTTCGCCGTCCATGCCGGGATAGGGAAAGCGATTGATATCGGTGCCGTAGTCGCCGCTGGCTGCCAGGTAGGTGATGCCCTCGACGGTCAAAATCAGGTGCTGATTGTGATTGGCTTCATACGCGGACATCGCGGTGTACCACCAACCGTAACTTTCGGTGATAAAGTCAACCGAGTTATCGTCGGCTTGCCGCGTAACCACTTCAAGTCGGTTGCCCGTAACGATGCCATCGTATAGGGTGATCTCCGCATGCGGTGCCATGCCCAGAGCCATCTGAACATCCAAA
Source organism: Fimbriimonadaceae bacterium (assembly GCA_046598515.1). GTDB lineage: Bacteria > Armatimonadota > Fimbriimonadia > Fimbriimonadales > Fimbriimonadaceae > JANJUB01. The sequence goes on from JBKJIP010000390.1 coordinate 5,958, forward strand.
TCGCCTTCACCCGCCGGCGTGCTCGCCCCTGCGAATGGGCCGCTACCGACGTGCACTTCTTGAATGTTCGATCCCACACCACCCGCGGGAACGGGAAGGCTGTACTGAGCATAGTAGAGCGGCACGTTCGAAAGCCGATAACCGTCCCAGTTCGAAATCCCGATCTTCCGCCCCGCCCCTTTCGCCGCTTGGGAGATTGGCGCCAGATTGTAGAGCGTTTGCGTTTG
>JBKJIP010000404.1:0-13036 GCA_046598515.1 Fimbriimonadaceae bacterium
CGGTGGAACTGCTGGAAGACAGCTTCAGCCTCGCCGACGGGCTTGCCCACTAGCGCTTCGGTCATGAGGGAAGCGGAAGCGGTGGAGATTGCGCAGCCTTGGCCCTCAAAGGAGATATCTTTGATGATCCCGTCGGCGATATCTAGATAAACCGTCACCTGATCACCGCAAAGCGGGTTGTGGCCGTCCGCATGTGACGAAGCCGCCGGCATCGACCGCCGGTTCCTGGGACTCCGGTTGTGATCCAGAATCATCTCCGCATAGAGTTCTCGCATCATCCGAACAACTCCTTCACCTTACGCACGGCACTCACTAACGTATCCACTTCTTCTTCTGTATTGTAAATGCCGAATGACGCTCGCGCCGTAGCAGGAATGCCCAAAAATCGCATTAATGGCTGGCAGCAGTGATGTCCGGCTCGGACGGCAACGCCTTCGAGATCCAAAATCGTCCCGATGTCATGGGGATGAGCGGTGTCCATCGTGAAGCTGATCGTCCCCGACTTCTCCTTCGCTTGCCCCCAGATTTTCACTCCCTCGATCTCTTGGAGTTGTTCCGTGGCGTACTCGGTGAGGTGGTGCTCGTGGCGACCGGCGAAAGCCAAGCGTGAAGCCCCCTCGCCTTGGGGGGGTAAGGGTAACTCTTCCAGCAAATAGTCGATCGCCGCACCCAATCCCATCACATCCGCGATGTTCGGCGTCCCCGGCTCGAACTTGTCGGGAGGCGGCGCATAGGTCGTCTTCTCGAAGGTCACGCTACGAATCATGCCACCCCCGGTTTGGTAGGGCGGCATCTTCTCAAGGTGCTCCATCTTGCCGTAAAGGGCACCCAACCCCGTGGGCCCATAAAGCTTGTGCGAGGCCAACGTGTAAAAGTCGATGTCCCAATCCGCGAGCCGCAGAGGCACATGGCCGCAAGCCTGGGCACCGTCGACGACAACGATGGCCCCCGCGGCATGTGCGCGCTCTGTGATCCACTCGATTGGATTGATTGTTCCCAGCGAGTTGCTCACATGGCAGATCCCGACGATCCTGACGTTGTCAGCGAGCAGCCGCTCGAACTCTTCGCGGATGAGCTCGCCTTTGTCGTTGATCGGGGCCACGATAATCTGAGCCCCCGTCGCTTCCGCGACTACCTGCCAGGGAATGATGTTCGCGTGGTGCTCCATTTGCGAGAGCAGAATCCGGTCACCGGGTTTCAAGAAGGTTCTTCCCCAGGAATAGGCGACGAGGTTGATTCCCTCCGTGCTTCCCTTCGTGAAGATCACTTCATTTTCCGATCCGGCTCCCATGAATCGAGCGAGCTTCTTACGGGCGTCATCAAAGCGATCCGACGCTCTTTGACTCAGCGCGTGAACGCCGCGATGCACGTTGGCGTGATCATGCCGATAGTAGTCGGAGATCGCGTCGATCACCTGGACGGGGTGCTGCGTCGAGGCCGCATTGTCAAGATAGACAAGCGGTTTGCCGTTTACAAGCTGGTCGAGAATTGGAAAGTCTCGGCGTATCAGCTCTACGGTCTCGTTCACGGTTTTAATTGTACGCTTTTGTCAAGATTCGCTATCCACGGTCAAGTCAATCCATGCAGTAGTTGATCAAATAGATGAGAAATCCGGAAATGCCGGCGGTTACGAGGAAGATCAAGCCCGGCACCCAGATGCCCGCCATGATCATGAGCATCGCGAAGAACCCGTTGGATGCGACCGAGAGCCAAAGGAAAATCTTGGCGATAAAGGAGATCCACTCCCATCGAAAGATCAAGCCCAAGCCTAAAACAAAACGAGCTCCGGCCAGAGTGATGTTGAGTCCGTTCATGCCGGATGTGCCATCGGCAAGCAGTAGCACGAGGCTCACGACGGCAAGCAGCGAGTAGATCACGCCGACGATCGTGAGGGCAAGCTCTTGCCAGATGACATCCGGCCCGCGGTCGTGGTTGGCGAAAGAGCCGGTCGCTTTTAGGCGGAAGTTGCAGTAGGGACAGATCGCGGCAAAGTCGTTAATCGACTGACGGCAATTCGGGCAGGGGACTTGCCGAGGCGCGGTCGTTACCGGAATGGTCGCGGGAGCGGTGATGCTATGGGCCTTGTCGAGCCGCTGATCGATCATCAATTGGCGCATGCTCGTTTCGTACTCTGGATTCTTAGCAAGCTCTTTCAGAAATCCCTTAACGGGCTCTGTTTCTTTGACCCGGGCATCGGCGGCTTCGATCTGATTCATTACGTGGCCCTTCTGCCCGGTATCCACCAAGCCGGCGAGGAGGGCGGCGAGCACATAGGGGTTGCTTCGGTCGATTTTGTTGGCCCGGTCGAGGATGTTTACGGCTTCGCGCGGCCGGTCTACGCCGACGACCTTCGCGTGCTCCATGAGGGCCGCCACCAGGATTTGCTTCGCGTGACCGTGATTGGGGTTCAAGAAGAGTGCTGCGTCGAGGGCCCGGACCGACTCTTCCCAGCGGCCGGCCTTGCCGAGGACGTAGCCAAGAGCGAACTGGTTCTCCGCGTCCGACGGCTGGAGGTCCGCGGCTCGGCTCGCGGCTTCCATGGCTTCCTGCAAACTGTTCGCGTTGGAAGCCGCCAGAGCCAGCCCGCGGTGCATCGCATGATTATGCGGCTCCGCCAGAATAGCTTTGCGATATTCCTCCGCCGCGCCGACAAAATCGCGTTGATTGTAAAGCTCGACCGCCTTCTGCTTCGGTTCAACGAAACTTCCTAAATCCATAATCTCCCCTCCGACGGAACATTGTAGCGAACACCGGTCCCGAATTCCAACCTACGGTATGGAGAATTGTAAGGATGCACGCTACTTTCCGTAAATCTGAGAGCCAGATGCTGCATGCGAATGCCATTTAGTGGCTTAGAGGCCGCGTGACTAGTTCCAGAATGGGCTCAGGAGGTAGAATCATAGGTTCCAACCATGCAAATCACGCGCGAAGACTTGAATCCGTGCACGGTCAAACTCGACATCGTCTGTGCTCCGGAAGAAGTCAAAGAGGGTTATAACCGGGCGTACAAAGTCGCCTCTAAGAGTGTCAAGATTCCTGGCTTCCGGCCCGGAACCGCTCCTCGTCATCTCGTCGAGGCCCAGGTGAATCCCCAAGCGGTCGAAGAAGTCGCCGCCGAAGAAATCATCAAGGCCACCTGGAAGAAAGCTGCCGAGGAAGAGAAGCTCGAGCCGTTCAGCTCTCCCGCCGTCGAGCTCAAGAAGCTCGACAAAGAGAAGGGCGAGTGCGAATATGAGATCAAGGTTCCGCTGAAGCCGGTCGTTGAACTCGCTGAGTACAAGGGAATCACAGCCGTTCGACCCAACATCGACGTTAGCGATGATGAGGTCGAGACCCAACTTGAGAGCATGCGCAAAGGCAAAGGCAAGCGCGACAAGGTCACCGGCCGTGGCGCCGAGACCGGCGATGTCGCCGTAGTCAACATCAAGGAAGCCGAGGACGCCGATGGTCGCACTTTCATGGTCATCGTGGGACAGACTTTCCCTGCTTTCGACGAGCTTTTGACGGGCATGGAAGCCGAGGATATGAAGCGCGGCGAGCTCGATTTTCCGGACTCTTTCCAGGATAAGGATTGGGCGGGTTCGAAGAAGACGGTTCTCGTCACCCTTCGTTCGCTGAGCACCATGGCGATGCCGGAGCTCGACGATACGTTCGCGCAGGCCTTCAAGAGCGAGAACATCGGCGATCTGCGTAACCGACTCAAGGAAGCTATCCTCGCCAACAAGAAGGAGCAGGCCGACAATCTCGTTAACGAGCAGATTCTGGATACCCTCGTTCACACCAGCACGATCCACGTGCCGGATACGATGTGGGAGTCCGTCGCTCAGCAGCGAATGCAGGACTACGGCCGCATGCTCCAAGAGCGAAACAAGACGCTGGACGACCTCGCGACGGAATCCGGTCAGTCTCTCGACGAGCTTGCCGAGAATATTAAAACCGAGTCGAAGCTGTTCGTTCTTCGCGCCCAGGCGATCCAAGAGATCTTCACGAAGGAAGATATGAAGATCACGGACGAGGACCTGAACACCGAACTCGTTCACATGTCCCGCGAATACGAAATCGCTCCCAAGGAGCTTTTCGAAGCTCTGCAGAAGAATAAGTCGGTCCAAGAGCTCGTTCACCGCGCCATCAATCGCAAGGTGATGAACTTCCTGAACGCCCACGCTTCAGTAACGGAGAGCGCGGCCTGAGCAACGTCACCGATCCGGGTGCCGAGCGCTTGACCCCAAAGCCAGGGCCTTCGCCCTGGCTTTTTGTCATCGGGATCGTCCTCGCCTTCGGATGTATGGCGGGCGCGATCATCGCGCCCATCATGCAGAGTCAGGGGCGCAACGTCAACGACACGCTGTGTCAGTCAAACCTGAGAACTATCGCCCAAGCGACGATGATGTACGCCACCGAGAATGACGATCGGTTTCCGATCGAGGGCTGGGACCGCACGCTTCAGAAATTTCAAGACGACCCCTTGGTCTTCGCCTGCCCCGTCCAGCGCCGTATGGACCCACGTTCCAGCGGCTACGCCTTTTCCAAAGAGCTCGCCGGAATGGAGAAGTCGAAAGTGGAAGCACCCGAGAGCAAAGTGCTCGTCTTCGATTCGCAGGTCACCAAGCCCGGTGCCGTCGGCAACCCATCGGAGATGGCCCGCCCTGCTCGGCATGGCAATGCGAAGTCGAACAACTTGGTTTACGCCGACGGGCACGTCTCGTCTGTTAAGTGACGAGCGGTTCGGGCTGTCGCGGGACGGGCATCCGCGACCCACACGCTCGTAACTCGTAACTCAAAACTCGTAACTGAAAGCGGAGTTGGCCTGTAAGCCGGATTCTGTATTTGTGTGACGATTTATCTACGCGGCCAACCCGGAGGATCGGCGGGCAGCGTCATCTCCTCCCTATTTGGCCTTGCTTCCAGCGGGGTTTGCACCTCCGTCGGTTACCCGAGCAGAGCGTGAGCTCTTACCTCACGATTTCACCCTTACCCTTGCGGGCGGTTTGTTTCTGTTGCACTTTCCGTCAGGTCGCCCTGCCCCGGCTTGCGCCGGGCGCCGTGCCCTATGAAGTCCGGACTTTCCTCTCCCGTATGATCAGGACCGTCACCCGGCCAACTCCAAAGCTATTGTGACAGCGTTCGACCCTAACGTTGAACCCTAGGGGAGTTTCGTGACATTGTATGTCATGAAGTGTCCACTTGCCCTTCTCGCTCTCGCCGTCGTCACGACTCAGATCGGGTGCAACCAAGCCCTTGCGAAGGACTCGACAACACCCGACCAAAGAGAGATCGAACTGATGGTTTATGCGAATGACTTCGCCATGGTCCGCGAGGTTCGTCAAGTCGATCTGAAGCAGGGACGCGGTCGCGTCGGGCTCACGGACGTGAGCAAGACCCTTGACCAGGACTCCGTGGTTTTCAATTGGCCGAAAGGCGACGGAAACGAAGTAGTATCCAGCACTTATGATCTGGGCACTCAGGATAGCAGCCGGTTGTTGGGACGGTTCCTCGGCAAGCAGGTCGACCTCGTCTTCCGCGGCCAAAACGGACGGGAAGCGGAGCGGCAGAGCGGAATCCTCGAAGTCGCCGATCCGGGCAATATTGTCGTTCGAGTGGGTGACCGGTACCTGGTGAATCCGAACGCCGAGATCCAAGCGCCCGCAAATGCGGGCATCGTGACGATCCCACAGCTAACGGCCGAGATCGACGCCAAATCCGGCGGGTCCACGGCGATGGGAATGGGATACCTCACCCGCGGAATGGGTTGGCAGGCCGACTACACGCTCACTCTGCCCAAGAACAGCACGGAGCTGAAACTGGAGTGTTGGGCCACGGTTACGAACCTGACCGGCGTCGATTACCCGAACGCCAAACTCAAATTCGTGGCTGGTCAGCCGAACCGTGCTGCCCAACCCTCGCGGTACCGATGGGGGTCCGGTGGAGCAATGCCAGCGATCGAGGCGATGGATGTCTCCGGCTATACGGATAAGGCGAAAAATGAGATGTCTCCGATTGCCGTGGGTGAGCTACATGCATATCCCTATGAAGCGAAGGCATCCATCCAGCAGGATCAGAAGAATCGGGTTCGCATGATGTCCGCCGATGGGGTCCAGGTCAAACGAGACTACTCGATCGCCCTGCCCGGATACGACTGGGGCTTTGCCGCGAATCCGGGTCAGCGCATCAGTGCCACCCTGGCGATCAAGTTCACAAACGACAAGTCTTCCGGCCTCGGCGATCCGCTCCCGGCGGGAGCGATTCGAGTCTATGAACCGGGCGAAGGGGGTGCACTCGCCTACATCGGCGCGGCGACGTTACGCGATACCCCCAAGGATGCGAAGATCGACGTCACCTTGTCCTCCGTGTTCGACAACTATGCCCAGACCCGCCGCGTGAGTCAAACCAAGGTTGCAAAGCGTACGACGCGCACGGTCTACGAAGTCATCCTCCACAACGAGAAGAAGACGGAATCGACGGTGCGCTTGGTCCAGCCGGTCTATGGTGGTTGGAAGATCACCAAGGAATCGGAGAAGAGCAGGAAGCTGAATGCCAACTTGATCGAATGGACCGTCGCCGTGCCCGCCGGGGGCGAGAAGACGCTGACGGTGGCCATCGACACAAAATACTAAATCGCGGTCTTGCCGAAGAAGTAGTCCTGCGCGCTGAACCGCTTGCCTTTGCCGTCGGCTCGGCGCGTATAGGCGCCGTTCGACCCCAAGTCCCACGCGTTCACGTTGTCGGCAAGGTAAGCCATGAATAGCTCGTCGTGCAGATACTTGATCAACGCGGGGCTCGTAACGGGAGCCATCACTTCGATCCGTCGATCCAGGTTTCGTCGCATAAGGTCGGCACTGCCGATCCAGACGTCGGGTTGGCCGCCGTTTTCGAAGTAGAGGACTCTCGAGTGTTCGAGGAAACGCCCGACAATCGACACCACTCGGATCCCCTTTCGGGGACGAAGACAACAGACACCGCGGATAATGAGATCGACCGAGACGCCTGCGTCGGCCGCCTCGTAAAGTGCATCGATGATTTCGTTATCCACGAGTGAGTTCAGTTTGAAGACGATCCGGCCCTTTGACCCCCGCGCGGTTTCGCGACGGATTCTCTCCAAAACGCCCTGGCGCAGATTGATCGGGGCGACCAACAGGCGGCGATATTCGCGCTGCATGGAGAATCCGGTCAGGTAGTTGAACAGTTCAGCAACGTCTTGCGTGATCGCCGGGTCGTCCGTGAAGAGGCCCAAATCTGTGTAGTGCCGGGACGTGACGGGGTTGTAGTTGCCCGTGCCGATATGGGCATACGTCTTTGTATGGCCGGCCTCGCGGCGTACGATGAGACAAAGCTTGCAATGGGTCTTTAACTCGGGGAATCCGTAGGTAACGTGGACACCCGCGCGCTCCAGAGCCCTTGCCCATTGGAGGTTGTTCGTCTCGTCGAACCGGGCCTTGAGCTCGACCATCACGGCAACTTGTTTGCCGGCTTCGGCCGCCTCTAGGAGGGACTCGACGATCGGCGACTGTGCACCCACCCGGTAAAGGGTCTGCTTCACCCCAATGACGTTGGGATCTTTAACCGCGGACGCCACGAACTCCTCGACGCTTCGGAAACTGTCGTAGGGGTGATGGACGAGAGCGTCGTTTTCCGTCACCGTCGCGAATATCTGCGATGCGGAGGACATGGACTCTGATAAGTGGGCCGGGTGCAGTGCATAGCGAAGGTTCGGCTTGTCGATCGCGGAGAGCTCCATGAGCACTCCCAAGCCAAGAATGCCGGAGACCTCAAAGCAGTCGGACTTGTCGAGGGCGAGCAACCGCATCAGCGTGTCCCGCACGGTGGCGGGCATGTCTCGGGCTACCTGAAGCAGCACCGGATCGCCATATCGCCGAAGTCGGACTGTCTCTTCAATGCTCTCGATGAGATCGCCTGCTTCCAACTCGCGGATTTCGATGTCCGCATCCCGAATCACTCTGAACAGGTAGGCGCCGACGATCGCTACGCCCGGAAACAGATGGGTCAAGTTCCGCCGGATAAGGTCTTCGAGCAAGACGAATGTGTTCCCGCGACGGGAAGTTTTGACCAAGCGAGGGAGGACGTCCGGAATCTTCACCCGGGCCAACCTCGCGCCGCCGTTTGGATCGTGAAGAAGGACGGCCAGATTGAGCGACCGATTGGAGATAAAGGGGACCGATTGAGCCGGCTCGAGGTTAAGCGGAGTGCAGACGTTGAACACCTCGGACATGAAGTATTCGTCGAGGGCGGCCGCCTTGCTGACGGGCAGCTCGTTCATCGAGAAGATCTGGACACCGTGCTCGGTCAGAGCGGCATGAACTTCGTTCCACGCTTGGCTGGCTTGCTCGCGCAGCGGCTCGGCTTGCTTTGAAATAAGGTTTAGCTGCTCGGTAGGCGTCATCCCATCGGGCGAAAGCTCGATGACTCCGCTTTCGTATTGCTCGATCAAGCCCGAAACTCGGACCATATAGAACTCATCCAAGTTCGACTCGAAGATAGCCAAGAACTTCGCTCTTTCGAGAAGAGGATTTCGCGCATTCCGGGCTTCGGCGAGGACGCGCTCGTTAAAGTGCAGCCAACTCGACTCTCGGTTGATATAGGGGCCGGCGGCATCCATCGCCGCCGCTTTGGACTTCTTTACACCCGGCACGGCCTGATCTTGCCCTCCGCCATTTCCAGGATTGCGCCTTCGCGCACGCCGTATCGGCTCACCTTCAGAAGATTCTGTCCCGAGCACCGCAGAATGGTACGGTATATCACTGCCCCGGGAAGCAATGTTGAGGCTCTCTTTAACTTAACGTTAAAACGTTTGGAGACGCCCTCGGTGGTTAGACGCTTCGTCGCCCAGATCAAATAGTCGATTTCTTCCTCATGGACGAATGGGTCGCCGTCCGGATGAAGGGCTCGCCAGACTCCGCGCGCAACCCCGCCGACCCCGATCACGGCGTCCGCCTTCGTTGCGACTGGCTCTAGATTCCTTTCCACGTGTTCCACGAGTGCCTTAATCTGATTATCGTCGGCCGGCTGCGTTATCCCTAGCGCTCCGATCAGGGTTCCGGTACCCAATGGCAGCGAACGCTCTTCATTGATGATGGGCTGGCTGCTTCTCGCATTTACTTGAGCTACCTGTACGCTCCCCCCGCCGGCTTCGGCGAGAAGGAGATTCTCGACGCGATGCGCGCAATCGATCCATGCGCCACGCAATCCAAGCTCTGCCTCGCGGCGGCCATCGATCAGGTCGATCGGGATGCCGATCTCGGCGAGGTTGGCCAAGATTTCCTTGTTGTTGCTGGCCTTACGCATTGCCTCGGTCGCAAATACATAAATTCCGGTTGCCTCGTGCAGGTGGGCTAATCTCTGGAAAGCGCGAAAGGTCTTCAGCAGAAGGGCTTCGGATTGCGGAGGAATGCCGCCCGTTCGAGTGACGACTTCACCAAGAGAAAGCCATTCGTTGGAGTCGCTGATGCGCGTCAGCTCCCCGCGATCGACGCGAGCGATGAGCAGATGGGCCGTGTTACTTCCAATGTCGGCGGCGGCAAGTATGCGTGGAGGGATACAAGATTGTAGCCGAGCGGGCCGATTTAGCCTTCGATTTGGGCGACCGGGAGGAGGATGGACACCCGGCGATTGGCGGGGTTGACAGGGTCCGTGGGGAGTTTCAATCGCCGATCGGCGTATCCGTTCACGCCCAGGATCAGACGGGCTCTAATGCCGTTGGCCTCAAGCTCTCGCCGAAGGGCGTTCGCGCGGTCCTGACTTAGATCCCAGTTGTCGTATGACGCGTTCTTCGAGTAGGGCCGAGAATCGGTGTGGCCCTCGATGTACATCGTGCGGTTTTCTTTGGCGAGCACTTTGGACAGTCGGGCGATGATCAATTTTGCATCCCTCGTGAGATTGGCGGACCCCGTCTCGAAGAAGACGGCGCTCTCGGCCTCCCGAAACTCGACACGTAGGCCATCTTTTTGATCGGTGATCTCGACGTGCTTCAGGATATGACGGCTGGGGCCAGGGCGGACTAGGTTTGGGTTTCCAACGTCCCAAGTGTTGATCGAGTCGGCCAGACGCTTTCCGACGAGAACGATGTCTCGCCGCTGACGGCGGACGATTTCAACCTTGGGGTCTTCCACTTGGCCCTGGGTAACCGGCATTCCTGGAGACTTGACGATGTTGCGTGTAAACGGCTCCGTTTTGGCATAGCCCAACGGGTCGTTAAAGTAGCCGGAGATCGTCATCTTGTCTTCATCGGACAAGCCTAGAATCCACATCACCATGAAGAAAGCCATCATGGCGGTAACGAAGTCAGCGTAGGCCACCTTCCAAGTGCCGGAGTTCCGGCGGATTTCGAAGTTCCGCCGACGCTTGACGATGACCCGGGGCGGCTCAGTATGAAACATTGCTTAGGCCGCTTTCTCCCGCACCGCGATTTCCATCTCGGCGAATCCAGGACGCAGGCTGGGATCGATGTTGCGCCGCGCGAACTCGACACAGGTGATGGGCGATTCTCCGCGAGCGAAACTCACCAATGCCGAGCGAATGCACATCAGGTAGTTCAGATGCGACCGCAATCGCAGTTCCATGGCCCGGGCGATCGGAGCGCAGATGCCATAGGCGATGAGCACGCCCAAGAATGTGCCGACGAGGGCACCGGCTACCGATTGACCAAGGTCTCGGGTTGGCCCGCCTCCGATCTTCTCCATGGCGATGATCACGCCCAAAACCGCAGCTACGATGCCGAAACCTGGCATCGCGTCACCCACGGTGTGGATCGCATCGATCGGGATTCGCTCTTCGGCCTGTACGGCTTCGAGGTCCATCTCCATCATCTCACCAAGATCGTGAGGGCCGACGGCACCAGTGAGAACGACCTTCATCGTATCGCAGATATAGTTGGTTGCCCGCTCATCGGCCAGTACGCTCGGATGGGCTTGAAAGAGTGGGCTCTCAAGAGGTCTTTCAACGTGAGATTCGACCCCTAACAGCCCTTCGCGACGAGCCACCGTGAAGAGCTGGAAGAGCATCTTCAACAAGTCGAAGTAACTTTCTTTCGAGTATGGATCCGGCTTGAGGAGAGCCTTAAACGATCGTTGGGCCTTCTTGAGATTCTTAACCCCGTTCGCCGCGATGAAGGAGCCGAAGCCAGCCCCGCCCAAGATGACAAATTCATTGAGCTGCAGCAGGACCATGATGTTGCCCCGGTGCATGAGAAACCCCACGACCGTCGCAACCAAGACCAAAACGATTCCGACAATTAAGACCATCCAGACCCAATGGGTCTATTCCATGTTTTTGCCAGGTTTTGACACTCCATTTTCCGGGCGGCCATAAAACCGTTGAACCCTCGGATACCGTCCCAACATACACTTCCTGCAGCAAACCGGTATGGATGAGCGAGCAACAAGAGCAGCCCGAGGGGACCGGGAGGCGATGGCAGAGATTGCCGCGGACCATTACGCGGGGATCTTTCGCTTCTGCGCCCGGCGGCTGGGACCCGACCTGGCCGCGGACGCGGCCCAGGAGACATTCTTGATTGCCCAAAAAGCGATCAAGAGATTCGACGGAAGTTCCGCCTTGAGCACTTGGCTTTTTGGAATCGCTCTAAATACTTGCCGCAATCTGTCCCGTAAGAGGCGAACGGAAATGAGTTATGAACATGCGTGGGAGATGGCCGCAAAGGAGCCGGGCGAATCGGCGCTCGTCGATCGCGAAGCGCTCCGAGGTGCGCTCAAGAAACTGTCGCCTCCCCATTTGGAGGTAGTGATTCTCCATGAGCTCGAGGGAATGACCTATGAGGAAGCCGCGACGATCATCGGGGTGCCGGTGGGAACCGTAAAGTCCCGCCTGCATCACGCATTCTTGGACTTGCGCCGGTTTCTTGGCGTAGAGGTGATGGCATGAGCGAGCTACGTGAGGACCTGAAAGCCTACGTCGATGGAGAGCTCTCGCCCAGTCGTGTGCGAGAAATCGAAGCGGCCATTGCCGCGGACCCGAATCTGCGAGCCGAGGTCGCCTATTTGCGGCAACTTAGTTTCGAAATCACGCAGGTCGCCCGGGACGTCGACATTCGGGGGGCTACCGAGACCTTGGCTCGCTTGCGAAAACCGCGAAGGAATGTGTTCCTCACCCCGGTCCTGAGCGCGATCGGCTGCTTGGTCGTGATTGCGGTTACGTATCCCCTTTGGCAATCCCCCTTGAGCATAGCGAGATCGACACAAACTCAAGCCGACAAGGCAGCGAACGCTGCATCGGCGAGTACGCCAACCCTTGACGCGAACCCTCCGTCCTCCGAAACCTTCAGGGGCGTCCCTGGCTCGGGATCCGACCCAGCCAAAGGCAAAGGGACGGATTTCCAGAAATCGGAGGGTTCAGCCCGTGGCTCCTTTGCAAAAGCGGGTGTAGAGCGAGCGACCACCCAGGGCGCTGGAGGAGGTGGCTCCGCTCCGCCTCAACAATTCGAGATTGAAATTGCCGTGGCCTCGACGGAGAGTGCGCGACAATCAATTTCCGCACTGGGCTCTCAGAGTGTTGAGATTGAGGATGCCCTACCGCCCGTCAAGTATGCCAATCCGGCGAGGATGGATGTGAACACCATCGATATTCAAGTGCAGGCGGATAAAGTCGCGGAAACCATTCGGGCTATTCAAAGCTTGGATATGTCCACAGAGCGCAAGGCCGCAATGAAAGAACGCAAGCAACTTTCAAATCTAAAGTCGGAAGGTCTCGCGGCATCACCTCCTTCATCTGTAAAGAGTAACTCGGCTTCGCCGCTCGTGACAATCCGGGTTCGGTTAAGAGTTCTGCCCCCTCCCGCGGACGGGAAACAGCGGTAGCCTTCTTGGAGTGGAACTCACTCCCGAAGGGTTTGAAAGGCGACTGGAGAAACTCGGCTTGAGTGCGGAGCGGGTTGCTTTGAAGACCAAGCCCGCGGCGATTCATTGGCACATCCGGAAACCGGGTCAGGTGGGCACCCTCGAAGCCACCTGGGTGGATGGCAAGTGGGACCTCGTTGTGCGCAGCAATCGCCGGGGCGAGTGGACTTCGC
>JBKJIP010000017.1:0-2551 GCA_046598515.1 Fimbriimonadaceae bacterium
TGGCCGATGCCGGATGGCTATCCGGACAAAACCGCTGCCTGGTCGGGCTCCCTCCTGGCTCGCTGGAACTTTTCCTGGGCGCTCGCCAAAGGTCGAGTGAAGGGGACATGGTTCGACAAAGAACGAGTGACGGGCCGCGAGTCAATGCTGACCGGAACTCCGAAAGTTCCATCCGGCGATCCCGATGTCGTCTTGGCGTGCGCCCTTGCCGCCCCCGAGTTTCAATGGAGATGAGATGAGCGTACATTGCCAAGGCTACGAGAAGTGGAAGCTTTCACGACGAACGATTCTGAAAGGTGGCGTGCTTGGCGCGGTGACCTGGCTCGCCTCGCCCCAGACCGCCCTTGCCAACTTGACGATTCGTCCCGGAGTGGCAGACAAAGACGTCCTGATCGTCGTCTTCTTACGCGGCGGAGCGGATGGTCTCAATGTGGTCGTGCCCTACGCCGATGACGACTACCATCGCGCTCGGCCCTCCCTGGGCTTGAAGGCCCCGAATAAGGGCAACGCTGGCGACCGCGTTCTCAAACTCGACGACTACTTCGGCTTCCATCCTGCGATGAAGCCGCTGCTTCCTCTCTTTGAAGATAAGAGATTGGCCATCGCTCATGCGGTTGGCTCGCAGGATGGAACGCGATCTCACTTCGAGGCGATGCTCGCTATGGAGCGAGGATTGGCGCGCATGGGGCCCGGAGCCCAAAACGGCTGGCTGGCCCGCTATCTCCAAGCCACCGAGGGTGACGCCCCCATGCGAGCCGTTAGCTTCGCCGACGTCCTCCCCGACTCGCTTCGCGGAGCGACGAACACGCTCAACATGAGAGACCTCTCCGAGTTTCGGCTCGAAGGGGATGCGGAGTATCGCGAAGCAATCCGCAAGGCGTATTCCCAGCATCCGGCCAGCGATGAAATGGCCACGGCGGGGACTGGAACACTCAAGATCCTGGACGCCCTCGATCGATTGGATTACAGCGCGTACAAACCCGGTGGCAGCGCCGATTACCCGGATAGCGAACTCGGCGCGGGCCTGAAGCAGACTGCGTTTCTTATCAAAGCGAACGTAGGTGTCGAAGTCGCCTGCCTTGATAGCGGTGGCTGGGATAGCCATTTCGCCCAAGGTTCCTCGACCGGCTTGCAGGCAAACCTCCAGACCGACCTAGCTCGCGGATTGCGAGCCTTTGCCGATGACATGGGCAAAGATCTGGGGGGGGTTACCGTCGTCGCGATGACGGAGTTCGGCCGGCGCGTCGAAGAGAACAGCACCCTTGGTACGGATCATGGACGAGGCTCCTTCCTTTTTGCGCTCGGTGGCAATGTGAATGGCGGAAAGATTCACGGAAAGTGGCCCGGGCTCAAGAAGGAAAATCTGGACGGTCCCGGTGACCTGCGCGTCACCACGGATTATCGAGCAATCCTGAGCGAGGTCCTTCAGAAACGCCTAAAGTTCGACGCCCTCGACAAAGTGTTCCCCGGCTTCACGGCTCATCAGATCGGAATCGTCAGTTAGGGGCCCGACTCCCCCGAGTTGGCTCTCTCCGCCTCGGGTGGATACGAATAACGTCTTGACTCCAAAGCTGCCGCCGCGACACGATCATTCACGGCCCACATTTGGTTGGCGTTTCACCAACATTTGGCTGTAAAAATGCGGCCAAACGCCGGTATCGGCCATTCACCATTCACCATTCACAAAACTGTGAATCCTCACACCCCGAACGTGCCTCTTCCTTCTCGTGAACATCAACAAAATCGACGCCGGCGAACTCAAGCGTCGGCTTGAATCCGGCGAGCGGATGCAACTTATCGACGTCCGCTCGCCTCGCGAATACTCGGAAGCCCACCTGCCGGGCGCGGTCAACATGCCCATCGAGGAAGTTGACGCTCGGCTCGACGATATGCATAGCCACGATCCCGTGGTCCTGGTTTGCCAAAGCGGAAACCGAGCCTGTATGGCTCACGCACTTCTGGAGCATCACCGGGAGGACCTCATCGTCCTGGAAGGCGGAACCACGGGCTGGCAGAAGGCAGGCTTTGGGGTTATCCGAGCCGCCGCTGCCACACTGCCTCTCATGCGGCAAGTTCAGCTCGTAGTAGGTCCCCTATCCCTCGTCGGAAGCGTACTCGCGATAGTCGTTGATCCCAAATGGGCTCTTCTGAGCGGATTTATCGGACTCGGTCTAACGATTGCTGGTGCATCCGGCTTCTGTGGGATGGCCTCTCTCTTAGCCCTGCTTCCGTGGAATCGCCCGGGCCGATTGCAGTCAAAGCAAATTGGAGCAGCGCAATGATTCTCAAACGTTTTTACGATGACAAACTGGCTCATGCTTCCTACCTCGTCAGCTGTCCCGGCGCGGGCGAGGCCTGTGTGATCGACGCGAACCGCGACGTCGCCCAATATCTGGAAGCGGCGGCATTCGAGGGACTCCGCATCACCGCCGTGACGGAAACCCATATCCACGCGGATTACGTTTCCGGAAGCCGCGAACTGGCGGAGATCACGGGTGCCCAACTCTTTCTCTCGGACGAGGGAACCGCAGACTGGAAATACGGCTTTGCC
>JBKJIP010000285.1:0-14440 GCA_046598515.1 Fimbriimonadaceae bacterium
GACGGACTTCGCCTCTAGTCGAAGAGATTGCCGCCGCCGGAAGCCGCCGGAGGCGGCTTGATGCCGACATGGTGATAGGCCAGCTTGGTCGCCATGCGCCCCCTCGGAGTCCTCTGCAGCAGACCCTGCTGCATCAAGTAGGGCTCATAGACATCTTCGATCGTCCCGGAGTCTTCGCCGGTCGTCGCCGCCAGCGTTTCCAGCCCAACGGGGCCGCCGTTGTACTTTTCGATAATGGCCTTCAGGAGCGCCCGATCCACTTGATCCAAGCCGAGATCGTCGATTTCCAGCCGATCCAAAGCATGATCGGCAATGGCCCGTGTGATCGTCTCTAGCCCCTGAACCTGGGCGAAATCGCGCACGCGCCGTAACAGTCGGTTCGCGATTCGCGGAGTCCCTCGAGATCGCTTGGCGAGTTCCGCGGCGCCATCGTCCGCGATCGAATAACCCAGAATCCTCGACGAACGGTCCACGATTTCGTGCAGAGCTGCGTGATCGTAGAACTGGAAGTGCATGACAATCCCGAAACGGTCGCGTAGCGGCCCCGTGAGCAGTCCTTGGCGGGTTGTGGCCCCGATGACCGTGAATGGCGGCAAGTCGAGGCGTATAGACCGTGCTGCGGGCCCCTTGCCGATAAGGATGTCCACCTTCTGATCCTCCATGGCCGGATAGAGAATCTCTTCGACCGGTCTCGCGAGTCGGTGGATCTCATCGATGAAGAGAACCGCCCCGGGATCGAGATTGGTCAGAACTCCGACTAGATCGCCCTGACGCTCAATGGCCGGACCACTGGTGACGTGAATCTGAGCGCCCATTTCCAAAGCCACGATGTGGGCGATAGTCGTCTTGCCTAATCCGGGAGGGCCGTAGAGCAGCAGGTGATCGAGAGGCTCGCTCCGCTGTTGGGCCGCCGTCAAGAACACTTCGAGGTTCTCCCGTAGCTTCGGTTGCCCGATGAACTCCCGCAAATTCTTCGGGCGTAATGACCGCTCGACGCTTTCTTCGCCGATCGCTTTTCTGGGGTCGAGTTCGTCCGTCCTCATTGGCGAAGCTCCCGAAGTGCGAAGCGAAGCTGCTCTTCCACGGTATCCGCTTGGCCGCGAGCTTTATCGGCCGCCGATTCCGCCTCGTTCCGGCGGTAGCCGAGCGCCATGAGCGCATCCACAAGTTCGTCTTCCTTCGCCGCAATAACGGGCCGGCTGGCCGAAGCTACCTTGCGCAGAAGCTGCTCTTGTTGCACCTTATCCTTGAGGTCGATGATGATCTTCTCCGCCAGCCGCGGCCCAACCCCGGTCGCCCGGGCGAGAGTCTTCGCATCCGCTGCCAAGATCGCCGCCGTGACCGTCTCTTCGCCAAGCTGGCCAATAAGGGCTAGGCCCGATTTGGGGCCGCAGCCGCTCACGCCGGTCAGCAAATCAAAAAGGCGTCGCTGCTCAGCGGTGATAAAGCCGTAAAGCGTGATCGAATCCTCTCGAACAACCATCCGCGAATAGAGATCAACCTGCTCGCCCAAGCCGGGCAGTTGCAAAAGCACGGCGTCCGGAACCTGGAGTTCATAGCCAACGCCGTTGACGTCCACGGTGGCCGTGCTCCCCTGTGCCTCCAGCAATTCCCCTCGGATCCGTCCGATCATGCGGATGAGGTTACCAGCCTGACTCAGAATTGATCGGTCAGGAACATCTGCGGCCGGCGAGTGGTGCCAAACGCGAGCAGATCCGCTTCCTTTTCCGCAAAAGGGATTTCCATTTGCCGGGTCACAGAGCCAAGGCCAACCCAGTCCGTCTGCTGCCCCACCGGCCAGACGATCTCCTTCTCGCAGATCGCTTCCCGAACCACAGAGCCTTCGACGCAGACATAGCCGCCATGGACCGGCATACAAGCACGCATGCCCCATTTCCACGCCTTCCAGCGGGTTTCGTCGCGGCGAAGCCGATCCGGGTCCGCTTCGCACCAGCGGGCATAGACCTCGTGAACCTCGTCGGCCGGCATCACCTTCTCGTTTCCACGTTCAGATCGAGGAGGCAGGGGCGCCCGCACCATCGTGTCAACGGGTTCGAAGCCCATGCGGACGTACATCGACGGGTCTCGCGCGAAAAGATAGGCGGGCATCGCGAGTCGCTCCAGGACGGTTCGAAGAAGTTCCGTCGCATAACCCCGACCCCGAAGGGCTGGCTTTGTTGCCACACTGGCCACACCCACCGCTTCGCCCCATCCGAAGTGCAGGGGCACTACCGTCAGAACCGAGGCAAGATGGCCGTCCTCGAGCAGCGCCCACTTTCGGTCCAGACTGTACATCGGTTCGTTGAAGAAGACGGTTCTCGCTCGGGCGAAATCAAGATCGAAGACGTCGCAGATCATCTGCAGGAACGTCACCGCCTCCGACTCGTTGATCGTCCGAATCTCGATCACCGGTTTGGTGGAGTTCCCGTGGTGCCGGATGTGGTTCCGGTGGTTGAAGGTGGCGTTGTGGGCGCCGGGTTGGAGATCACTGGAATCTTTGTTACCGTGAGAGTTACGGTCACCGTGCTCGGAGCAACTTTGTCAACTCCTGGTGGGAGTTGCAATGGAATTCTTCGGAAGACGCGCGTCGCGTTCAATCCTCGGACGTTGATCGGCCCGGTAAGGATCGAGGAAACGCGCACGGCCCCGGGGCCCGTCGCCTTGACATAGGGCGGCGAGATCGTTGCCGTGGCCTGATAGCCGGGTGCCAAGATGGTGCCGGACATTGGCGACAACTGGACAAAGAGGCCGTTCTCAGGCGGCATTTCCGCGAGGACCGGTGTGGCACTCACGAAGGCTTCCGTCAGGGTCACACTCTCAACAAGATCTCCGTCCTCCCTGCGGGGCTGGATTCCAACTCGATACACCTGTCCAGGCTTGTAATTCGTCAGGTCGATTGTTCCTACCAGCTTGCTAACTTGCTGAACAACCGACTTAGCTCCCGTGACCTCGACCACGGCGGGATCCACATTGACGGCGGTGGGGACAAACCCTGTTGGTGCCTTGATGACACTGATCTCGACCTTGACCGGCCGGCGCGCTCGTTCTTCGACCGTGATCGGAAGCTCCTGGAAATACTCGGCCCTGATGGGTGCCAAGTCTTTATTGCGGAAAGGCAGAGGGCGGATCGTCGATTGATCCGGCTCCAGTTCCGTCAAGTCGATCTGGGCCTTCAGCTGACTCCGTCCCCGATTGGCCTCTTGGGTGAACTTGCCGGTTTGCTCGTTTTTGACCAAGCTGTAAAGGCTATTGAAGCGATCCAACTCGTCGGGGGTGCCCTCAAGCTTGATTGTCACCTTTCGAGGAATTTTTTGAACCACGTAGGGCGCCTCAAATCCGGGCTCGTTGAACGTGATCGCCTGGACTGGCACTTCAAGTAGCTCTGTGGTCTTGCGAGCCTCTTGGGTCTGCACGTAGAGCCAGATCGAGATCGACATAATCATTGCCGCGATCGCCATGCCGAAGTTAGGAAGGCCGAACTTCACTTGCCTCGTCTCCCAAAGAGCGTTTTTCGTTCTCGCCCTTTTCCTGGCTCACCGGAAACCTGTCGCCACTCTCGATTTAAGGCGTCTCGCAGTTCGCTTTGGTTATGGAGCGTTGTATAGTCGCCATCCACGGAGATTCCGATGGTCCCTCGTTCCTCGCTCACGATAACGGCTACGCAATCAAAAACCTCGGTGACGCCGACTCCCGCTCGGTGTCGCATATGCATGTGCGGACTCAGAAGGGGACTCTCACTAGAAGGCAGCCGACAGGCTCCGGCGACCAACTTGTCGCCCCGGATAACCACCGCGCCATCATGGAGAGGATTGCCTTCATAGAAGATGGCGACAAGGAGCGGCGCGGAAACCCTCGCCTCCAACTGCATCCCATTGGCGACAATATCCTCCAAGGGGGTGCCCCGTTCGAGAACCATCAGGGCGCCGGTTCGAGAGGCACTCATCTCCGCCGTTGCGGCCACGATTTCCTCAACGGTCTGTGCCTGCGCATTGACGACCGTATCGGTCGCGCCAACCAGGCGCTGGGTCCAGTGGCCAAGCTTGCCAAAACCTTCAATGGCTTGCCGAAGCTCGGGCAGGAGGAGAATAACGAGAGAAACCGGAGCGAGTAGCGTCGCCTTGTCCAGAATCCAGTGCATCGTCGTGAGCTGCAGTTTGTCGCTCACGAGTAGAAGCAACATGAAAATCATTACGCCGGCAACCACGCGCCACGCGCGGGACCCTCGGACCAGGACGAGCAGTCGATAGATCAGATAAGCGACGACCAGGATGTCGGCAAGCGGAATCAAACTCCTCCAAGAGAAGTTAGTAAAGAGGTTAATCAGAGGCTTAAACGTCTCTTCCAAATGCCTGTCCTATTTGATCTTAGATTGTTGGACGACCGGCTTGCCGAATGGGTTGCCTGAACGCAAAAAAAACGGGCCCTCGAAAGGGCCCGTTTTTGGTCGCTCGGCAGATTTGCCCTTAAGGTTTCGGAACGCGGCCCACGAGTTGGACTTGGTCCGCCCTCAGTATGAACTGCTGGGGAGAGGCCGTCGGCTTGGCCGGATAGATGGCGCGCACCAGAACCTTACAGTTCTTGTTGGCATCGAACCACTTCGTGTACGGCGCGCTCAAGGTCATGACCTTCTTCACGTCGAGCGTTGAAATCGGCATCGAAGCTGCCGGAGCCCAACCGCCCGCACCGGAGTTTAGGGCCTTATCCCAGAGGAACACCGAGAAAGTGACACCTGCGATGGCCGATCCTTCAACATTGAGCGTCAGGCCCTTGAATGTCGACGGACTCTTTGCACCAGCGTTGAACGTGACGGTCGCGGAAGCAACATGGCCAGTTCGGAGCACATTGACAGATTTGGCGCGATAGTAAACGTTGTCCGAAGTCCACACGTTCTGGTTATTGCCGCTAACGTAGGTTCCCTCGAAGATGCTGATCGCAGCCGCATTCATGTTGTAGGGGTCCGTGGTCGCGGCCAGCGGAATCGAGCGAAGCAGATTGACGCGACCGAAAGCAACGAAGTTGCCGACGGGGTCGCAGCCGTTCTGGATCAAGGCTCGCAGGGCCGCCGGAGTTAGGTTCGGGTCCACACTCTTGACGACACCGGCCAAGCCGGCCACGAGCGGGCTAGCCATGCTTGTGCCATCAAAAACCGCATAGCCACCACCCGGGACCGTGCTATAGATCGCTGCGCCTGGAGCGGCGACGTCTGCCCAATCAGCGCCGTAGTTACTGAAGCCCGCGCGGACATCCTGAGCATTCGTGGCGGCGACAGCGAGATACTCATCGAACCCGGCCGGATAGAATTTGTTCGTGCTGCCGTTATTGCCGGTTGCGGCAATCGGAAGGGCGCCCTTCGAAAGAGCATAAGCGCCGGCATCCTGCAGAGCAGGATCGGGGAAGCCTCCGCCGAGACTCAGGTTAATAACCTTGGCACCATTGTCAGCTGCGAAGGTGATGCCACTGACGACCCAAGCCGTCGTGCCACCGCCCGGTCCCAGCACTCTCACCGGCATGATTCGACAGTTCGGTGCGAGCCCGGCCATACCGATACCGTTGTTGGTATTGGCGGCGGCGATGCCGGCAACGTGAGTGCCATGAGAATCCAGATCGTCCGGATCGTTATCGTTGTCCACGAAGTCGAAGCCAGGAACCGTCTTTCCTGCGATGTCCGGGTGTGTGATCGAAACGCCGGTGTCGACGATTGCGATCGTGACGGTGGAACTGCCTTGAGAGCGATCCCAACCTTGCTCGGCCTTCACGATCTGAGGAGCATACTGCCTGGTCGCGTAATCCGGGTCGTTCGGAACGAACGCCTTTCGATAAATGTAGTTCGGCTGCGAGTAGATGACGCCCGGTTGGGAGTCGAACCAACTCTCCGCGCTCGCTGTTGTCATGTTGGTCGGAACCTTCACGCACGCCATCTTGAGCGACGGGTTGTAGGAAATCAGTTGAGCGCCAATCTGGGCGTTAATCGCCGCATGATTGGTTGTGCTGTATCGAACAATAAGTTGACCGGGCACGGTCTCCGCGGCCGAAACCACGGTGGCCGCGGCCACGAGGCCACCCAGAAGGATCAAGCGATTGAATTTCATGATATCGTCTCAGGTTGAGATATAGAGCTACCATTTGGATTGTGACAGCAAATTGCCGTTATGGGCAACAAAAAATGGCATGATCCTCAAAATCTAGGCACAGTGGGTGAATTCATGTGGGGCGCGGATGCCCGTCCCGCGCCATTTGGCGATAAGAAACCGCAATAATCGCGCCCGTCAACTGCAAGAGGGGCGTCCCGCAGTCGGAACGCCCCTCTTTTGATCTACCTGCTTGGTTCTAGTTGTCTTCGAACTTGAACGCGGCCCCGCCCATGGTTTTGAGCTTGTTTGCTTGGTCCGTGGTGAGGATTTTGCCGAGCTCGTCATTCATGATCTTGCGGTTCTTTGCCATGATGTCTTGAATCTGGTCGCGGTCGATTTCGCCGTTACGCATTTTCTCCATCGTCGCCTGGCTGGCTTCGGCTTGCTTTGTCTGCAGTGCCGTAATCTTCGACTTTTGAGCATCGGTCAATCCGAGTTCTTTCTGAACTTCCGGATTGGTGATTGCGCTGTTGCCCTGACGCTGAATCGAAAGCTCCTTCAGGCGCTTCTCTTGAGGATCGTCGAGAACTTCGTTGACCTTCTTCTCGGACTCCTTCATCATGTCGCCAATGACCTTCTGCAGCTTCTCACGATCGGAAGGATCGAAGCCGCCGCCCTGGAACATGTCCATCATCTTCTGGCGCTGCTCATCCTGCACACCGAGGAGCTTCTTTTTCTGGTCGTCGGTGAGCTTGAGTTCCTTGGCCACATCCTCACGGATTTCGGCACCCTCCATGTTCATCTTGAACAGGAGCATCATGCCGCCGCCACCGCCCGCACCCATCATGCGGAAGCCTTGGGCTTGTCCAGCCACGGCACAGACGGCTACCGCCGCGATCAACAGAGCTTTGAATGATTTCATATAGTTAGTTTCCTCCTCCGGTTTTCTTCACGGCGGACTGAGGAATCTCACCGCCGATCGCCTTTTGCAGTTCCTTTTGGGTCTGCGGCGAAAGCTTCTTCTGCTCCTGTTCGCGAAGCTTCGTAGCTTCATCCGGATTCCGCACAACGCGCGGAGTCAGGAAGACCAAGAGTTCGGTCTTGTTGCTGGTCTTGTTCGTGCTCTTGAACAGATTCCCCAGGAACGGAATGTCCCCCAGGAGCGGAATCTTCTTGACCGTCGAAGTGACCGTGCTTCGGATAATGCCGCCGAGGATAATCGTATCGCCATCTTTCACCGCAACGGTTGTATCGGCTTGGCGCTGGTTGACGATCGGAGCATTGAAACTGGTAAAGCCCTGCAGATCGTTCGCCGTTTGGCTGACATCCATGGTCACGTAGCCGTTAGCCGTGATTCTCGGGGTTACCGTCAAAACGATGCCCACGTCCTCGAAGTCGTACGTGTACGTGATGTTGCCCAGAGTGTCCGTTCGCTGGCTCGTCACGAACGGGACGCGCTGGCTGATGTTAATCTGAGCCTCGACGTTGTTGCTCGTGAAAATGCGCGGCGTGGAGAGCACCTGGAACTTCGTGTCGCTCTGGAGGGCGTTCATAAAGGCGCCGAGTTGACCGCCGGCGAGCGTATAGCGGAATCCTTCCGGATTCGAGCTTTGCGCTCCAAAACGAGTCGCTCCCGTGCCCGTTACTCCCGTGCTGCCAAAGGCCTTGTCCTGCGTGAACTGCCATTCGACGCCGAGCTTGCTTTCCGCATCCAGAGATGCCTCGACGATAATCGTCTCGATCATCACCTGCTCGGGAATCTTGTCGAGCTGGCCCAGAATCGAGCGGATCACATCCGCGTACTCGGGTGACGTCACGACGATGATCGAGTTCGTATTCGGATCGGGAATGACGGTGACTTGGTTCGTCGGGTCCTGAACCGGAATCAGTCGACCGTTCGCATCGCGACCGGTGAGCTGGCTCGTTCGGTTCTGGTTATTCTGCTGACCGCCGCCGCCGCCCTGACCGAACTGGAAGAAACCGCCTTGAGTCGCGACGAGCGTTTCGAGTTCGCCAGAATCGACGTCGGGATCCTTGAAATCGATCGGAATGTATTCCGAGTTCAACCCACCACCGAGTTGGTTCTGCCGATTGTTTGTCCGGTTCTGATTGTTCGTTCGGTTCTGGTTCGTGCCGCGGTTGCCCGTCGTACCCGCCGTGTTGCGGTTATTGCCGCCCCGACCGTTTCGGTTTCCGAACGTGCTCTGAAGCAGGCCGGCGATATCGTCGGCTCGTGCGTTATCCAGCGGGAACACGAAGGTGCTGGTCTCAACCTTGACCTCGGTGTCTAAATCCTTCACAACCTGGGCGACCAGCTTCTGGTTGTCCTCAGTCGTAGTGACGATGAGCGAGTTCGTTCGCGTATCTGCCGAGACGAGAGCTTGCTGCTGACGGTTGTTTTGTCCGCCGCCGCCGCCAAAGAAGTTAAAGCGCTGATCGATATTCTGGTTCTGCCCCGTGCTGGAACCACGACCCTTCGGCTGGTTCGCAATGAGCAGGTTCTGAACCGTAAGCTGCAGATCCGTGGCTGCGGCAAAGTTCAGCTTGTAGACCTGCGGCTTTTGCGGCTGCTCAGTCTCCTTGTCGATTTGCTTGATGAATTCCTCGACTTCCTTCTGCTGATTGCTCGGGGCATTGACGATAACCGAGTTGCTAAAGTCATCGGCGCTGGCGCGAACGCTCAGACCCTGCCCGCCCTGCTGGAACATGTTTGCAAAGGGGTTACCACCACCGCGGCCGCCGCGATTCTGACCGCCGCCGATGAAGGACATGATGCCCGGGAAGCCGCCTTGGTTGGCCTGCTGATTGGCGAAGACCTCGTTGATAACTGCGGCTAGGCGCGAAGCCGCCGCGAACTTGATCGGATAAACCTTCAGCTCGTTCTTCGGCTGGTTCCCGCCCATTAGACTGCCCAGATCCATGCCGGGAGGCATTTGGAATCCCCCACCGCCGCCCTGGCCACGGCCCTGGTTCTGCCGGGGCTTGGCGCGGATGACCATGAGGTTGCCCTCTTTCTTGAGTTCAAAATTACGAACGCTCAAAGCCGCACTCAGAATTTCGAAAGCCTCCGAGAGAGGCACGGCTTTCGCCGTCGTCAGGCTCAACGGCTGAGTCAACGCCGGATCCTTAACGATCGTGACACCGCTTGTCTTCGTGAAGAGCGAAAGCACCATGTCCGGACTTGCATTCCGGAAGTCGAGCTTCAGCGTCTTCTTAGGAAGCTTGAAACCGGCCCATGCCTTCGACGATGACGTCGAACCGTCCGCGCCAGTGATGAACTGGGCAGGGCTAAGTGCAACGGTGGCCGCAAGGGCCAAAGTCGCCAACGAGTGGGAGAGCTTCATATGTTCTATTGTCCTCCAAGAGGAATCGAAATTGGGCCTTCATCGGTAGAGAAAACCGGACCACCACTCTGGGGAACTGCGTTGAATCCACCGCCGTTCACACCAGGCAGACCGCGTCCACCGATATCGCCTCTAAAGTTAGGCGGGTTGTCGACCCGCATCGGAGCTGTTGAACCACCCGAATTCGAAGCCATTCGCCCCGGAATGTTTTCTTCTGACACAAGGCCGAAGGTCATTTCGCCGCTCGGTCCTTCAAGCACAACTGAATCGGAAAGCACGCGCTTCACTACACAATTCTTCCAACGCTGTCCAGCTCGCAGAAAGACGCCATCCTGAGTTTTTCTATTCTCGAGAAGTGCTTGCCGAACGCCATCGACCTCGACACTGCCCGTAAAGACCCATGAGCCATCGCCACCGGAGAAACTCGCCGGAATCGCATTGGCTTTACCGTCCGCCCCGCCAATGCCGCCGGATTTGGCGACAAGCGGAACGAACGAATTCTTGAAGGTCACCTGAACCCGCTCAAACGAGGCATTCTGGTCTTCCTCAGTAAAGACCTCGCTGCCCTGCTTGGCAACCGTCGTCTTCTTCTTCACGATCGGTTTGCCCTTGGATGAAACCGCGGGCTTCTCGCCCGTCATCGTAAAACCGGCAACCCCCACGGCGAGGATGGCTACCCAAAACACCGGCTTCTGATAAATCGCTTTCTTGCTCATAATTTTTCTTTCTTGTCGGAGGCAAGAGTAGAGTCAGTACCGGACTTGGCGAGTTCAGGCTTCACGCCCGCTTCTCGGTCCCTGTAGGCCACGACGCCGATGGTGGCCGATACTGCATCACTCGCCCCATCGGTCGATGCCACTTGTAAACTTACTACCGCTAACCTGGTTTCTGGAGTTTCCAGCTTGCGCGCAAACTCGATAACCTTTGCAAACGATCCCTCGATCGAGATCTGATACCCGTAACGAACAAGGTCCCCCGCCGAAATCGTACGCTGCGGCCGAAAAGCAACCATATTCAAGCCAGTGGTCTTGGACATATTACTGACCTTGCCCATGGCGATCGGGCCCAAAGCCTCTGGTCCAAGATTCCAAAGCTTCTTCGCATTGAACTCGGAATACTCTTCCTTATCCTTTTCGGCGATGAGCCTCTGTGTCGAGAGCTCTTTCTCCTTGTTGAAATAGTCCTGCGCGCCCTTTGCTTTCGGAGCCGGCAACGCGAAATTTGCGACCAGCATCAAAACGATGAGAATCGAAGCGATAACCGTCGCGCGAACCCAAGTCGATTCTTGGTTCACTTCGAGGCTCCCGCCGTAGACGCTTTGGACTTTGTCGAGCTCTTCGGCATGTCTTCCTGCAAGGGGAAATTGCCGATGATATGCATGGAAATCGAGAAGTTCACCACCGGACTGTCTTCGATCTCACCGTCATTCATAAAGTTCAACTTGATGTCTCGGAATCGCTGCGTGCTCGCGAGCGTCTCAAGATACGCGCTGACGGCCTGGTGCGTTAGGGACACGCCTCGTATGGTGGACGTTTTCCCACGCTCGATGTTCATTCCCGTGAGCCACAAATCCTTCGGGGACGATGTCGCGAAAATCACGGCGAGGTCGCCGACAAACTGCTTCGGCTGAAATGCCGAGGTGAGGGTCACGCCTTGGGCACTCAGCTTGGTCGCTTCACCCCGAGCCCTATCCGTCGAAACCCGCAGAGCTCGGGTCTTGTTCTGCCAAGCCTTGTCTGCTGCCTGAACCGCCTTCGCATCCGCGGCTCGGTAGTACATGATCATGATCGCGCAAGCGGCTGCCGCCACCCAGGTGGCGACGGCCACAGAGCGAGCCCGCTTAATCTTGCTTAGTTCCCGATTGGCGATCGTGTTCGGATCTTCCAAATCGAGGTCAGGAGGCTCGACACTCATCGCCGCGAGGGAAGACATGGGAGTGGCGATGTCGGCCCCATCGAAAACCAGCCCGCCCGCCGCCGCGATGCGGCCGGGGTCGGACTTGGACATCGCCCAAGAACGATTCACCTCCGAAAGAATCTCGCCCGCCGAATCCGGCTGAGGCACGATTCGGCTAGCCTTCAGAAGCCCATCTTCGATTAAGTCGATCGCGAGCCCTTCCGAACTGTCCTGCACGATCGCCACCCGCGTTTCGCCCAAATCGGACGCAAGTGGGATAGAGCCCATCGCGGCAGGAACGATTCGGTCGATGTTCAGTCCCCGCAACTCGGTTCGGATTCGCTCGAGGTTCTCCGAAGGGGTCGCCGCGACGATCGCCAGACGGCCTTCGTTGTTCCGGTCGTTGGTCAGCACGAAATCTATGGCTGCCTTTGACGAGCCGATCGGGAACAACTTGTCGACCTGGAGCTGGAGAATCCGGGCGACCTCCATCTTCGTCGCGTCGGGAAGACGCGTCGTGCGAACGAAAGCGGCACGGCGAGAGATCGCGACGATGACGGGCCGTCCCCCCAGAATCTCGGCGGCGTGTTCCGGCGTTACGGTATCGACCCGTCGCGAAACCGGATCGTAGAGCCGCATCGACCCAGTCGACCACTCGATAACGGGATATGGACCCGAAACAGCTTTAGCCAACCTTAACCTCAACCACTAATTTCAACCTCATTCGTTGCTTCTTCATCCCAATTCCAAAGTTCGCGCATATCGCGCAAGGGCGTTTCGATCAGTTTTTCGAGGGTTGGGACGCCGCCCTGAACCCGAACTATCCCTTCGAGGGCGACTGAAGTCTGCCCTGCAGTTCCGATGACTCGCACGATGAAAACGTCGGAACTCACCGTGAAAGCGTCCGCAGCCTGAGCCAAGGCATCCAGGGTCATTCCCGGTAGATCGCCAAGCTCGGTGAGCGATGTATAGCCGCCATTGGTCTGCTGCGAAAGAATGGCGTTCGAAATGTCCGTCGTGATTCCGGGAATCGACTCCAGAACCGACTTGGAAGCCGTGTTTAAGTTGACTCGACCCTCTACCCGGGCCCCGCCGCCAACGGAAAAGGCATCCATGATCGCCGTCGCATTTTGCACGCTGAGTCCGGGTGTCTGAATCGCCTGCCCCAAAGTCTGAAAGGCGCCGCCCAATCCGTTTCGCCGTGCGATAATCGCTTGCGCTACGTTCTGAGGAATGCCTGCCTGCGTAAAGTTGTTCGCTTGCGCGGCATTGATGTCCGTCCGCGGCTGCCCCGCCGCCGAAACGTTCGGTGAGAAAGAGTCGGTCGTGACCATCTGGTACAGCGCAAAGCTTGTCTGGTCGTTCCGAATTGCGGAGGTCGATTGATCGCTCGCTTGATAGATCACCGACGGCTCGAAGCCTTTGATCAGCAGAAGTTCGTCGACGCTGTCCAGCCGGCGAAGCTTGGCGTTGTACGGGATTTCGAGGTTGTTGTAGTAATCGTCCTTCGCTCCCTCATTTCGGGGCGTTTGGCCGGCCTCACGCCAGTCCAGCAGGGATTGCGCCTGCTCGGTCGTCAGCCCCATGTTCAGCAACTGATCTTCCGTCACGTTGTTCAGGCTCACCCGGCTCGCAGCATCGATGATCTCGACGCGGAAGGAATCCCCGCTCGCCAGAACGATGGAATCCGCTCCGGAGTTGCCAAGGTCGAACCAATCGCCTTGGAGCTGAACCAGGTTCACATCCTGAGTAACCAAGGCGGCGATCGCCCGGCGAATTCCAGACTCTGCCACGATTCGCGCCCGTGCATTCTCGATTCGATTGATGGTCGACCGTGTGCGGACGTTCTGATTCGCCGCCAAAACCGAGAGCACGGCCAAGCAGATCGCGAGAATGACGAGGGTCATCACCAAGATTCCGCCGCGACGATTACGCCCCACCGTCATCTTCTCCTTGCGGGGCGGCAACCAGCTGGTTCGCCAGTCGAACGACAAAAACGTGAGTTTCGCCCTCTTCGTCCGCGCGCTCGTACGTCACTCGCACGGCAAGCGGAAGGGAGCGATTGAGCGCAGAATCCCATTCGCCGATCCAATCCGTGCCATCGAAAAACTCGAACGAGACGCTCGTGATCCCCTGATCGATGATCGACTCCATGCCGCCTTGATCGGGATCGGTATCGCTCGGGCTCTGCTCGCGCAGAAACACGCCCTCGCTGCTGGATTGGCCGATCGGAGTCATCGAAATCGAGATTTCTTGGGCGCCACCAACGGGGCCAAGCGTCTGATTGCGAACCTCGAACTCGGTCTCCTCATTGTTGATCGCGTTGCCCGGAACTCCGATGCCCACGGTCGTGAACGTAAGTTCATCGGCGGCATTCGCGCCTAGAGAAGATGCTCCATTGAGGGTTCGTCCATGGAAGAAAGTCGTTTGGTCGGCGGCATCCTCGCTCATGTAAGCGTGTGAGATGTATTGGCGAACTCGGCGCTCAAATGCCGCGTTCTGCTCGAACAACTCTCGTCGCTGCCCGTCCGTGATCTGCTGCTGGACGGCCGCCGCGAAAGTGGCCACCAATCCCATCAGAACGATGCCCGAGAGCGCCATGGCGGTGAGAAGTTCGATGAGCGTGATACCGCGTCTTCTCATGGCAGTCCCGTCCCGGTCGAAGATGTTTGGACCTCATAAAGGAGGCCGCTGATGGTGAATTCGGTGTCTCGATCACCCGCCGATCTCGTAATCGTGACCGTCAGTTCGTCGAGGCCCTCAACGCCTGTTGTCACCGTTTCCGCTGACCAATCGTAACTGTCTTCCCCCCGATCTTGGAAGTTGCCTGAAGTCTCGGTCTGGTAGTCGCCCGTCGCGATGAGCTCGTCATACTTGTCGACGGCTAAACGCTGCATGTGCTCGCGTTCCAAGGCATTGGCTTCCGCCAGATTGATTGAGCCCAGCGCTCCGACAACCGCGGCCACGCCGAAGCCGGCGAGCGCTATGGAGACAATCGCTTCCACCATCGTAAATCCGCGCCTTCTCATCCGCCCGTTCCCTCGCGGATGGCCAAGTCGCCCGCTTGCCACTTCTCGTCTTCAACCGTCTCGTCCTCGCCCAGGCGGCGAATACTACTTGTGGCCTTCA
>JBKJIP010000290.1:0-8288 GCA_046598515.1 Fimbriimonadaceae bacterium
TTCCCCGCTTCTCTTGGAAGCTGGGAAGATGGCGATTCGCGGGATTTCGCTTTCGAAGAAGCCGAGAAACTGCGCTTTGGAGGGCTTAAGCAATCCTACGGAGACGGGTCCGGCCACGGCTACAAGTCCACATAGGAGGGCAACGATCCGGAACCGCTTCAGGAGCCGGCGCGAGCGCTCTTCATCGCGGTTGAGGAAGATGCCCATCCCGAACGCCCAACTCGCCCGGACGAGGTTCAGCAGCATGATGGCGAGCAGGAAGTAGAAGAGCGCGGTCGAAAAGTCGTGAATGACTTCGGCGGACGTGGCGTTCACTTTGCCTCCGAATCCGGTGAGGCTCTTGGCGCGGATAACCAGGGTGATGATGGCGTAGACCGTCATCTTCATTTGCCCGCGAAACATGGCGGCAAGCAGCAGGAGGCGGGGAGAAACGGGGGTGGCAAAGAGGATATCGACGTCGGGCTTCTTGAAAGTGATCGGCAGCACGAGCCACGATGCGGGCAGTAGCAGCGCGAAGAAGGCGAGGATGGCGAACTGGACCATGAAGGCGATGTTCCAGAAGCCTTCGGGCAGATGAAGGTTCAGCTTGATGAGGGAGAAGGAATCGCCCGACTCGCGGGCGACTACGACCTGCATGGCGCGGGTCGACCACACGCCGACAGTGGCGAGCAAGAACAGGATGAGGCCGATGGCTCGCCGAGGCGTGAGCATGGATCGGCGGAAGGAATTCCACCAGGAGTGAAGCGTGAGGAAGAGGAGCGCCTTGATCTGGGGCACGGCAGCTACTCGGAGTAGTGGAGTTCTTGAATCATGCGCGGGCTCATGCGCCAGTCTTCTTTCACTTTGACGAAGAGTTCGAGATAGACGGATTGCTCGACGAGCTTCTGGATTTCGAGGCGGGCCTCGGTGCCGATCTTCTTGAGAAACTGGCCCTGCTTGCCGATCAGGATTGCGCGCTGGCCCTGTTTTTCGACGATAATCTCGGCGCGGATCCGGAGGCAGTTTGGCTCTTGGATCCATTCATCGACGACGACGGCGGTGGCGTGAGGAACTTCTTGTCGTGTGGACTGCAGAACCTTTTCGCGGATCAGCTCGGCGGCCATAAACCGGAGCGGCTGGTCTGTAAAGGTGTCGTCATCGTAGAAGGGCTCGCCTTCGGGCATGCGGGCGACGATGGCGGCCATCAGTTTGTCCAGGTTCTCGTCGCGGACGGCGATGGTCATCATGAAATCGTCATCGGTGAGACCGAAGAGACCCGTGTAGTCTTCGACCGTGCTGACGACCATCTCGGCGCGGAGCAGGTCCATCTTGTTGAGACAGACATAGACGGGAGCGACGCCCTTGACGAGTTGGGCGATCTGCTTGTCGATTTCGTCCGGCTTCACGGAGGCATCGGCGACGTAGAGGATGAGGTCGATATCGCTGAGGCTTTGGCGGGCGGATTCGACCATGGCTTTGCCGAGGCGGGTGTGCGGCTCATGGATGCCGGGGGTGTCGAGGAACACGACTTGGTAGTTCTCGCCGTGAACCACGCCCATCACGCGCCGACGGGTGGTTTGGGGTTTGTTGCTGACGATCGAGACCTTTTGGCCAACGAGCGCGTTCAGGATCGTGCTCTTGCCGACGTTTGGTTTTCCGATCATGGCGACAAGGCCGGCCCGGTATGCAGTTTTTTCGCCTTGCGACATTAGTTGGATTGTGACAGGGTTCCGGTTTCTTCCGGGTTTTGAGCATCTCCGGGGCTACCCTCGCCCAAATTTCCCAAGCCTATTGAAATCCCGCAAAAGAATCGCGTATATTACCAATAAGTTATTTAACCAATCAGTGAAATACATGACCGATCAACTCACCGCCACCTTCGCCGCGCTCGCCGATCCCACTCGGCGGGCGATCCTTGCCCGGCTCTCGCAGGGCGAGGCGTCGGTGACGGAGATCGCCAAGCCGTTCGACATGACCATGCCCAACATCACCAAGCACCTGAAGGTCTTGGAGAAAGCGGGACTGATTACGCGAACGCGCGCCGCTCAGTGGCGGCCCTGCCAACTGCAGGCCGAGCCCCTGAAAGAAGCGTCGGATTGGATCGCCGAGTACCGGCGATTCTGGGAGCTTCGCTTCAACCGGTTGGATGACTACTTGCAAGAACTACAGGCCACGGGACAACCCGAGCCGAACGGACCAGAAACAACGGAGAGTAAACCATGACTCAGACAGCAGAAAACAAACTGACGGTAACCACGCCGTCCGACCTAGAAATCGTCCTGACCCGAGAATTTAACGCGCCCCGCGAGCTCGTTTTCGAGGCCACGACCAAGCCCGAGCACGTTCGCAAATGGTGGGGTTGCGATGAATATCCAATGACCGTTTGCGACATCGACTTTCGAGTCGGCGGCTCGTATCGTTACGTGATCGCCGGCAAAGGCGAGGAGTTTCCGTTCACCGGTGTGTATCAGCAGATCGAGCGGCCGGAGCAGATCGTTCACACCGAGATCTACGACGTGGAACCCTTCCGAAACTACCCGGCCATGGTGACGGTTAAGTTCGAGGACATCGGCGGCCGCACCCGCCTGGTGTCGACCGTTCGGCATGAGACTAAGGAAGCCCGGGACGGCCACCTCAACTCGGGCATGGAAGGCGGTGCCAGCATCGCCTTCGACCGCCTGGAGAAGGTTCTCGCGGACCTGCAGGGTTGAGTGATTCGGCTACTGCAAGCGATGCTTATCTAGAGTCCGTGCCCGATTGGGCACGGACCCTCCTCGCGCATCTGCGCGAAGTCATACGTGCGGCCGCGCCGGAGGCGACGGAACGGATGGCATACGGCATGCCCGCGTTCTTCCTTAAGAAGAATCTCGTCGGCTTCGCCGCGCACAAGGAGCATTGCGCGCTCTACCTCTTTTCCGGTGACTTCACAGCGGAGCATGCCGATTGGTTCGACGGCTTCAAGACTTCGAAGGGCGGCGTTCAATTCACGGTGGAGAAGCCCTTGCCGGATGAACTTATCGAGTGGATTGTGAAGGCGAGAATTGAGGAGATCAGGGGAGAAGACTGATTTATTGAGAGAGTTGGTTCCCGACCCCGAATAGGGGTCACGGAATGTAGCCGGTGTGTCGTAGCGAGAGCGGAGACCACCGGAAAGGGGTCGGTAAAGGGCACCCCGGACGGGGTGCGAGAGACTAAGGAGGACCGAAAACTCTGGCACACCATCCGGGGTGCTTGGGAAAATGCGACGCTAACCGGTGGTCATCGACACACCGGCTACATTCCGGGACCCCCTTCGGGGTCGGCAAACCGTCGGTGCAAGGTTCGCGACGTAACTCAAGCGTAGCAACCATTCGGGGCAGAGCGTCGGTACTCTTAGGGAAACCCGCGGAGGCTTAAACCATGATTCCCTTGCTGCTTGCTACGCTCGCCGTTACTCAAATTCCAACTGACCCCGAAAAGGGCTATCTGATGTTCTTCACCAAGGGCGACGTCGCTGCCCCCGCCGATCCCGCGACCTCTGCGGAGATGATGAAGGGTCACCTTGGCAACATGTCCAAGCTCTACAAGGAAGGCAAGCTGACCGCCGCCGGCCCTCTCAAAGACCCGAGCGGAAAGATCCGCGGCCTTACCGTGGTTTGGGCCAAGCACTATAGCGAAGTCGACAAGATGTTCGAAGAGGACCCCTTCGTCAAGGCGGGAATGATGAAAGTGTCCTATCTGGAGTGGAGTGTCAAGCGCTCACAGTTCGGGAAACCCCACGAATCCGAAATCGCTGAACATCGAATGGTCATCTTCTATCGGCAGGATGACGAAAAGCCGGTCACAAACATCGACCGCGGCTATGCCTATGAAAGCCACCCGGCCGCCCTGGCCGCGATGCTGAGGGACATCGGACCGAACATCTATGCCCCAATGAATGTAAAGACCTCCCATTGGGAGACGCTCATTATCGCGGGCAAGAACGATGAGCTCATCCGAAAGAAAGTCACGGCGCTGCCCCTCGTGCAGGCCGGCCGGTTAACTTTTGAGATCTTCCCACTCTGGATGGGGAAGGGCACCGTTCCGGGAAGCTAAGCCGCGACCCGCAGCGATGCCGTATGTCGAGCCGGTTCATCCTGCGCGATGGCGAATTCTTGAGGCGTGATGTCCTCGATCAACATGAGGAACGGCTCGACTAGTTCAGGATCGAACTGACGTCCACTCCCCGCGAGCAGGTGTTCTCGCACTTGTTCGGGCGACCAAGCGTCGCGATAAACCTGGTTATAGCTGAGGATGTCCCATACGTCCACGATCGCAAAGATGCGGGCGGCGAGGGGGATCTCAGTTCCCGAGAGACCGCGCGGATAGCCGCGGCCGTCCCAACGCTCATGGTGGCAATACGGGATCGCGATCGCATCCTTCAGGATGGCGATGGGCTCCAGGAGCTCCTTCGCGAAGGTGGGATGCTGCTCGATCAGGGCGCGTTCGGCTTCGGTTAGTGGTCCGGCCTTACAGAGGATCGTGTCCGGGATCGCAAGCTTGCCGATATCGTGCAGCAAGGCGCCCCGAACGATATCCTCGATCTCCTTGTAAGAGAGTCCGAGCTTCTTCGCCAAGAGCATGGACATCTCAGCGACCCGATAGCCATGGCCCTCCGGTTCTTTGCCGCTAAGTTCGAGCGACCGCGACCAACCTTGAAGGGTCTGGTCCAAACCCATCCAAAGGCGCTCTGCCTGTTCCGTCTGTAATCGTCCCATCCTAATATCCTCTTACTGTTTTCGGCACTCGGTTGGGAACGGGTTAGGCTGTAGTCAGATATTCTTGCGGGTAAGGATCGGTATGGCAAGGCACGGAGACACGAAGGAAGACGAAAACTTGAGAGAATTTCTCATCAGTGCTCTGTTGGTCGGGTCAAGGGAAAGCTCGTAACGTGCAGGACGCCCTATTCGAGGAAGGACCCGGTACCGAGTCGCCGCTCGCGGCGCGGATGCGGCCCTTGACCTTTGACGAGTTCATCGGCCAAGAGCATCTGACGGCGGAAGGCACCGCTTTCCGCAAAGCCGCAGAGGCGGGGAAACTGGGCAGCTTCATTCTCTGGGGCCCTCCAGGAGTAGGTAAGACAACGCTGGCCGAGATCGTGGCTCGATCGTCCGAGGCAACGATGGTGAAGCTCAGCGCGGTTTCTTCGGGAGTGGCCGACCTTCGCAAAGCGACGGAAGAAGCCCGCTCTCGCCGTCGGCAGGGACGGGCTACCGTTCTGTTCATCGATGAGATCCATCGATTTAATAAGTCGCAGCAAGACGCGATCCTGCCCGTGGTCGAGGATGGCACCGTCAGGCTCATCGGGGCGACCACCGAGAATCCGAGCTTCGAGGTGAACTCCGCGCTTCTGTCCCGCTCGCGGGTCTACGTGCTGAACGCCCTCGACGAGCCTCAAATCCGGCGAGTGATCGATCGCGCGACCGCATCACCGAAGGGGGTGATCGCCGAACTGACGGACGACGGGTACCAGGCCATCGCGAACCTTTCGAATGGCGATGCCCGCAATGCCCTGAACCTCCTCGAGCTATCCGCGGCACTCGAGGGGAAGATCACAGCGGAAACTGTCGCCCAGGTCGCCAATCGCAAGAACATCCTGTATGACAAGGGCGGCGAGCAGCATTTTGATCTCATTTCGGCCCTTCACAAATGCGTTCGCGACAGCGATATCGACGCTTCCCTGTACTGGCTCGGCCGCATGTTGGAAGGCGGAGAGGACCCCATGTATCTCGCCCGGAGATTGGTGCGAATGGCCACCGAGGACATCGGCCTCGCTGATCCCCAAGCTTTGGTGCTGGCGATGGCGGCCCAACAAGCGGTTCATTTTATCGGCTTGCCGGAGGGTGCTTTGGCTCTCGCCGAATGCACGGCGTACCTGGCCGCGGCCCCCAAGAGCAATGCGATTTACAGCGCCTATAGCAAGGTGAAGAAGGACATCCACGAATTCCCGAATATGCCAGTGCCGATCCATCTGCGCAACGCGCCGACGAAGATGATGAAGGAACTCGGCTACGGAGCGGGCTACAAATATGCCCACGATTTCGATGGCGCGAAAGTCGACCAGCAGCACCTGCCGGAGGACCTCAAAGACCGGAAGTATTACGAACCGACGGACCGCGGGTGGGAAGGTCGCCGGTTGAAGAAGGAGTAATTTAGGGCGCGGTGCTCCGCACCGCCCATATAGACTGCGGTGCTCCCGCACCGCTTTCCTGCGAAGTGCGCTTCGCTGCTTCTCGGTCAACAGATAAGTTCTGCTTGAAAAGCTCTCCAGCGCCGCGCACGGCGCAGAAAAGCGGTGCGGGAGCAGCGCAGTCTATTATGGGCAGCGAAGCGCGCTTCGCAGGGAAAGCGGTGCGGGAGCACCGCAGTCTAAATGGGAGAACGGCACGTAATTTGCTTCAAAATGATTCCTGGAACGTATGAAGACAGGGACGTTGGAGAGGGACACGGAACGCCCGATATCGAAAGTGACACCGGGTTGCACCATTGCAATCCCGGCGTACAACCGTGAATCGATGATTCGCGCTGCGATCGAGAGTGCGCTTGCCGTCGATCGTGAGGACCTCGAGGTCTACGTGATTGACAACTGCTCGGAAGACAACACCGTCGAAGTCGCCAAGTCATATGACGATCCCCGACTCACCGTCCTTCAAAACCCCGAGAACCTGGGCCTCTTCGGTAACTTCAACCGCTGCCTCGAAGTTGCGCAGTCTCCCTACCTTTGCCTCCTTTGCTCAGACGATCGCCTCAAGCCGGGTTTCATCGAGAAAGCCATCGAGGTGATGGAAGCGAACCCCGACTGCACGCTCTTGACCACCCAAGCTCAATTCGTCGGCCTCGACGGCAAGGCGAGCGGCCCCAGCGCGTACCACTTGGATCAAGGCATCTACAAAGGCGAGGACGCGATCTTCGACTATTTGTGGTTCCAGAACCACTACGCGTACAACGTGATCAACCTGCCCAGTGGCAATCTAATGCGCATGTCGGCGGTTCACAACACGGCTCCCTTCCGCAAGGATTGGCGGATCGTCGGCGACGTCGAATTCTTCTGTCGACTTTTGGAGCAAGGCAACTTGGCCGCTCTGGAAATGGTGGGCTGCGATGTGACGCACCACAACGACCAAGAGGTCTATAAGATCTATGGCGACACCAGCCGGGTTCACGAGCAGTACGAGATGATCGAGACCTACCGCGATCTGCTTGGGCCGGCCTATGGTCGAGTGAAGCTTCAAGGTGGCGCCGTGAATACGGCTTTGGCCCTGAAGTTCCGAAGACTTAAAGACATGGCGGCCTCCAAAGAGCATTGGGAGATCGTCCAGTCAAAGGGTTTCAGCAAGCCTGCCCAGTTCTACGCCTTTCTTCGCCTCGCCTTCATGCGGATTCTCTATGATAAAACCCGAATCAAATCATTGCCTCGCAAACCCATTCGGGAGATTGCATGAAGACGCCTGATTTCCTGATCGTCGGCGGTGGCATCATCGGCCTCTCCCTGGCGATCGAACTCAGGAAGCGACACCCCGATCAAAGCGTAACCGTCCTTGAAAAGGAAACCGAACTGGGTTATCATGCCAGCGGACGCAATTCCGGCGTTCTGCACGCTGGCTTCTATTACACGGCCGATTCGCTGAAAGCTCGCTTCACTCGCGAAGGCAACGAATACTGGACCCAGTACTGCGAAGATCGCGGCCTCACGATTAACAAGTGCGGCAAGCTGGTCGTAGCGAAAAGCGCGAGCGAACTTGAAGGTATCGACGAACTCAAGAAACGTGGAGACGCCAACGGCGTGCCCTTAGAGATCATAACGGAGAAGCAAGCAAAGGAAATCGAGCCGAGGGTGAAGACCCACGAGAAGGCGCTCTGGTCGCCGATCACAAGCACAGTGTCGCCGTTGGAAGTCCTGGCGGAGGTCGCCAAAGATGCCCGTGAAATGGGGATCGAAATCTTATCCGGCGAGCCCTACATCCGAAGATCCAAGGGTGTCATCTACTCCGAGAACCATAGCTTTCAGCCTGGGTACGTCGTTAACTCGGCCGGCCTCTATGCCGACAAAGTGGCGAGGGATTTCGGCTTCAGTGAGCACTACACGATGGTGCCGTTCAAGGGGCTGTACCTCTATGCAAACGATTCCGAGCACCTGAATACGAACATTTATCCGGTCCCAAATCTGAAGAATCCGTTCTTGGGGGTTCATTACACGATCACGGTGGACGGCCATACAAAGATTGGCCCGACCGCGATCCCAGCCTTCTGGCGGGAACACTACAAGGGTCTCTCCCGCTTCTCGCTGGCTG
>JBKJIP010000320.1:0-8947 GCA_046598515.1 Fimbriimonadaceae bacterium
GTCATCAATAACGGCCCCAAAGCCATCTTCCTGATGGCCGGAGAAGTTCTTCTCGGCGGCAAACAGGATCGCATCGTTGCAAAGGACACCATCGTCAAGCCGGGTGAGACGGTCAAGGTTCCGGTCTACTGCGTCGATCAGGGCCGCTGGTCGGGCGGCGAGAAGTTTGCCCCCAGTGCAAAGTTCGCTCCTTCAAAGGTTCGAAGAGCTGCTTCTGTCGAGCAGGATCAGGGACGGGTCTGGGACAACGTCGCCGCCGCGAACAAGAGCGTGGCCGAGCACGACCCCTCAATGACTAACAATCGCAGCGACTCTCTCAAGAAGTCCTTCGACTCGCAAGCCCTGAAGGATCGCGAGGCGGATGCTGAAGAGGTAATCGCCGAGATCATGAAAATCAAGGACGTCGTGGGCGTCGTGGTGGTGGTAAACGGCAAGGTCCAGGGCTTCGAATATTTCGGCAGCAACACGTTCTTCGGCAAGGCGCTGCCGTCCGTAATGCGCGGAGTCTTCAACGATTCCCTCATCGCGGCCAAGGGTGCGAAGGGCAGCGCCGACGCAAAGGTCGCCGCCGCGTTCGTTGCCGATTGCCTCGCCGGAAGGCAGTCCCGAACATCTGGCCAAGCCGGCTTCTCCTACTTCAAGACGGAAGCGAAAGCTTCATCGGGCGTGATCATGGGCGGCGAGCCAGCAACGGATGCCAACGGAGCCGCCGAAGGTATCTACCGCGGCAGCTTCTTCAACAAGGACGAGTGAAAACTTGATGCGGGCCGCCGCAATGGAGGCGGCCCGTTGCATTGACTCAGATAATCCCCACGGTAGAGCGCGGTGGACCTACACGGGAGGGGGACATTCCTGAGACTGAACACTCGATCTCGCCCCCCACCCGCTTATAATGTCAGTGTGAGATTCACGCTCGTCACGGTCTTAATGGCTTTTCTCGCCGTTGCCCCAGGGCAGGACATTCGCGCCGTCCTCCTGGGAGATGCCGAGACACGAGCCCAGCTTCTGTCGAGCGAGCCGAAGCGTTACGCACCCCTCCTAATCGCCGCCCTCTCGGACTCGGACGCTGGCATCCGCAAACTTGGCGCGACCGGGATTCGCGAAATGGATCCGATTGGGGAGAGCGTCCGGGATGAGAACGCCGTAGACGAAGAACTCCGCAAGACGCTGGTCAACCCTCTCGCGAAGGCGTGCCGAGACGAGATTGCCGGGGTCCGCAACGAGGCAATGAAAACGTTGCTTCACCTGCTCCGCAATAGAAACTGGGGGCACCACGGGGAGCCTTGGACTGATCCAAAGGAGTGCATTGCGCTGGCCGAGTTGGGCGAGCCCGTGCTGCCAACAATCAAGGCCGCACTCATGAATGAGAATGAGAGCTACGGCATCCAGGTAACGGCTGCCAGAGTCGTCGCTCGCATAAAGGGTCCGGAATCTCTCGAGATTATTCTGGCGTCGATCCCAAAGCATTCAGGGGCACTGCTTGGCGTGCTATGTGATGCGGCCACCAAGTACGACGATCGAAGAGTGATCCCCACGATCATAGACAAGATCGATGATGCCTCACCGAGCAACGCCTCGACTCCCGGCCTGCGAGCATTGGAGAAAATCAAGGAGCGTGCCCTTCCCGAGATCCTTGGGCAAGTGAATGGGCATCCTCGCAAGACGGTTCGCTACTACTTGGCGACTTTCCTTGGTGGGCATGCTTATGCGGATGCGGACATCGTTCTCATCCGTACGCTTCGGGACGACGACGCCTGGGTGCGCGTGGCTGCGGTTGAGTCCCTCCGCAAGTATCCAGGCCCCAAAACCGTGGCAGCATTGTCCAAAGCAGTTTCGGACTCATCGGAGGATGTTCGCCGGAGAGCGATCGGCTCCCTCTCGGTGCTGGATGCCAAGGCCTCCTCACCCGCGATTAGGGCTGCCCTGAATGATCCGAATCCGCATGTTCGCCGAGCTGCCGCTCTCGCAATCGGAAAAATCGACGGTGTTGCCGCATTTTCGCTCCTCGAATCGAAACTTTCCGATCAAGAAATGCGCGGCTCCGTGCTGGCCGCTATGCGCCAGTTAAAAAACTCAATCACGTCTCCTACTCTTATGGAGGCGATTCAAGGTTCGAATGAGAACGGATGGAACGAGGCGGCAATGGGGCTGGCCGAGCTCAAAGACACGAGAGCGATTCCAGTGCTCATCGATAAACTCAAGCTCGATTCTCCGTTCTATGCGCAGTATGCCCTGGAGGAGTTTGGCCCTCTCGCCGCCGATGCGCTGCTTGAATATGCGCCTAAGTCGACAAAGGACCGGTACGACGTCGTAAAACTGCTAGGCAGGACTCGAAATCCTCGGGCGTTTCAGTTTTTGATGACCTGTCTCGAATCGAAAGAGCAGTCATGGAATGTCATCGAAGCTCTTGGGAACTTGGGAGATATCCGAGCTATTCCCGCCATTATTCCCTTCCTAAAGTCGAAGGAGGACCTAGATTCGAGTTGCGCTGCCGAAGCGCTCGGGAAGCTAAACGCAAAGGAAGCTGTTCCATATCTGATTCTCGCCCTTGGCAGCGACATGGACTACACTCCAACTAACGCTGCCGGAGCTCTGGCGAAGATAGGGGATCCGCGGGCCGTCGAGCCCTTGATAAAGTTCCTGTCGACGCCCGTTGAGGGTCAATGGATGGCGCTGGAATACCTTGGCAACTTCCGAGAGCGCCGGGTCTTCCAGGTTCTTGCTGACAGGCTAAAGGGCGACTTAGAACTTGGAGCCGCTACACGTGGCCTACTCCTATACGGAAGCAAAGAAGCGATTCCGCTTTTCGAACAGCGTCTTCTCGATGAAGAGCTGAGCGATCAGGAACGGGCCACGCTTGAAGTGGCAATTGCCACTCTTCGCAAGAAGTAGGAATGACCTGGCGGCAAAGAAGCAAGTCGAGCCAGCTACTTCAGAATCGGCTGCGCCGGTTTCTGGATGAGTGATTCGCCGATCGCTTTGCGATAGACGTCGACTACCTTCTCCGTCATGTGCGCCGTCGAATACTGTCGCACGGAGCGGCGGGCGCCGTCGGATAGGCGGGCGAATTCGAGGTCGTCTTCCATTGCAGCCCGAATATAATCGGCGAACTCGTACGCTTCGTTCCGCACGATAAACCCGTTCTGCCCATGCTCGATGGAGGCGCTGGCGCCGCCGCCGCCGACGGCGACGGCGGGAAGGCCGTAGCTCATCGCTTCTTGGACGACCAAACCCTGCGTCTCTGTAATAGAAGCGAAGATGAAGAGGTCGGCCACCGCGTAAAACTTGTCGACTTCTTCCCGCGGCACAAATCCGACGAACTTGACTCGGTCGCCAATCCCCAGCGCCCGAACCTGCTCCAGGCACGCGGCGCGGTGGGGTCCATCTCCCACCAACCAGAGCCGCAGGCGAGGATCTTCCGCGAAGGCGATGGCCGTCGCTTGGAAGAGCATCTCCAAGTTTTTCTCACGGGCCAACCGGCCGACGTAGAGCATCACCTTCTGATCGGGGGCGATGCCCAGATTGAGGCGCAGCTCGCTACGGTCGAAGAATCCGGTGCCGGGGATGCCGGTGGGGATGACCGTGATCGGCTTCTTCACGCTATGCCGACGAAGCCACTTACTCGAGATTTCGCTCGGCGTGATCACTTGATTCACGCTGTTGTAGTAAAAACTCGTGTGCTTCGCGATCTTGAACCGGATGTAGCGGCGGGGAAGCGGGATGTAATGGGCGTACCGGTCGTAAAGCGTGTGATAAGTTGAGACGATCGGAATTCCGTGCGACTCCGCCCAGCGCAGCCCGATGAATCCGATCGTGTAGGGCGTGTGCGTGTGAACCACATCGAAGGTGTGCTTTCTGAAGTGCCGCAGCATCGGGGCGAAGGGGGGAAGCGCGAGCGGGTAACCGGGGGTCCATGGCGTTTGCAG
Organism: Fimbriimonadaceae bacterium; assembly: GCA_046598515.1. Classification (GTDB taxonomy): domain Bacteria; phylum Armatimonadota; class Fimbriimonadia; order Fimbriimonadales; family Fimbriimonadaceae; genus JANJUB01. The sequence continues at coordinate 3,927 of JBKJIP010000320.1, forward strand.
GGCGAAGAACCGGTAGGTGTTCGGATCGGGGTCCTGATACTTGAAGTGCTGCGCGGTGAAAAGGGTGACGCTATGGCCGGCGTTGCGCAGTTCTTGGACCAACGAACGCACGCTGATGCTCACCCCATTGAGAATGGGGAGTGCGCTGTCGGTAAAGACGGCGACCCGGAGCTTGCGGTTTGTTTCCACGGCGGTTCAATCCGATGAGCCGCCGCGCACCCTACTCTTCAGGGAAGCGCCCGTGCTCATCAACGAATTTGACGAGATTACTCAGGCGAAAGCGTCGCTGACCGCCTGTAGTCCGATGATGATTTAGCCAACCGCGGTTTGTATACCTTCGAACCGTGGCCGGACAGACACCCAAGAGCCGCGAAACTTCTTCGAGGCTGAGCTCTGGATCGAGGATACGCCTAATCAACTCATTCCGTGTCTCACGGAATCCCTTTCCATAGTAATTTGCGGTGACTTGATCGTCGAAGTAGCTTGTAAGGAAGACGACGCTCTTCGGAAGATGCTGCCAGACCTGCTCGAGCTCGGGATCGAGCTTCGGGGCTTCGCCGCCGGCGGCCCTTCTCGGGCGTGGGGCGCTCATTTGCGTTTTCTTGAAGCGGCCCTTCTTGGCGGCAGGAAGGCGGTCGCCCTCGATCGGTTGGATCGGTTGCTCGCCATTCAGGTAGTCCCGCATGGTCGGGATCGCTACCTTCGGGTTCGCAATATCGAGCTTGGGCTCCTTCTTTTGGTTATCGAGAAATGCGTTCTCGATGTAGGCCAGGGGATCAAACTCGTTTCGTTTCACTATTGCCGCCTATCCTTGTATAAATCGCGCCGATGGCAGGGCACAGCAATTTCTCGCTGTTTGGGCGTGTCCCTCCCCACGACGCCTTCCTCTGGTGTGAGGAATCATGCAGTGTACCGCCCCAATCTTGTAAAAATCCCAGTGATTTTTACAGGATAAGCATGGAATCGCCAAAGGATAGAAAACGGTAGTCGCTTTCGACCGCCTGACGATAAGCCTCGAAGAGTGGCTCTTTGCCGACAAGGGCGGCCAGCATGAGGAGCATGGTTGTGCGGGGCATATGGAAGTTGGTGAACATCCCATCTATCACTCGGAATCGGTAGCCGGGGCGGATGAAAATGCTCGTCCGCATCTCGCCAGCTTTGACTTTCCGGTCACCGATGGCGAAGGATTCTAGAGTCCTCACCGTCGTCGTGCCGACCGCGATAATCCGACCCTTTGCCGAGTTGATCTGTTCTGCCGTTTCTTCGGAAATTTCGCAGACTTCGCCGTGCATGACGTGCTCATCCAAGTCGTCCACTTGGATCGGCCGGAAGGTGTCCACGCTGACGCTGAGAGAAACGGTGGCGGTCTCGACCCCCTTCCGCTTCAGCTCGGCGAGGAGATCTTCAGTGAAATGGAGTCCGGCGGTCGGGGCGGCGGCGCTGCCGGGCACACGTGCGTAGACAGTTTGATATCGATCCGGGTCCGAGAGTTTCTCGTGGATGTACGGCGGCAGAGGGACCTCGCCCATCTTATCGGTGTCGCCCGCGACGACGACCCGCTTCATGCCGTCTCCGGCCTCGGCGGTGACCGTGACCGATCCCCCGCCATCGATGCTTACAGTTGCTCCGAGTGGGAGTTTGCGACCCGGCTTCGCCATCGCGAGCCAGTCTTGGGTTACGGGTGAATAGTGAAGCAGGAGAAACTCGACCCGACCACCGGTCGGTCGTTGGCCGAAGACCCGTCGGGCGGTGACCCGCGTGTCGTTCATGACGAGCAGGTCTCCGGGCTCTAGTATGTCGAGGACGTCGCGGAAGGTGCGGTGCTCGATCTCGCCCCTTCGGTGGAGATGAAGCAGCTTTGAGGCCGCCCGGTCGGCCAGGGGTGTCTGAGCGATCCGGTCCTCGGGGAGGTCGAAGTCGTACTCGGAGAGGTGACTCACGGAGCTACCAGGTCCGCCACATCCACTCGCCGAGATCAGCAAGCGTGGTCGCGCCACTGCGAATCGCCCAGCGGGGAAGGTCCTTGACCATGTCCCACTCGTGCAGGACTGCGTAGGCGGTCAGCCGGCTCTTGAAGTCCTTCTCTTTGGCGGGGTTCATACCGTAGCCTCTGAGCATCTCTGTAAGCAAACGCGTGTCCTGCTCGAAGAGCTCGACATGGACCGTGACGAAGTCATAGAGCGGATCGCCCAACTTGGCGTCGCCAAAGTCGAGAACGCCGGTGATCTGTCCGTTTTGGACTAGAAGGTGCGACCCGTCCAAGTCACCGTGCAGGAGCGATGGCCATCCGGAAACGAAGGCAGCCGGATTCAGCCGAAGAATCTCTTCGTAGATAGGGACAACGGCAAGCTCGGCCTTCGCCGAAACGAGCTGATGTTGCCGCTTGAGGAAATCCACGAACCCCTTGGGCCAAATCGCCTGGTAGGCACGGGACAGGTCCGAACTGGGCACCACAGAGTGAAGCTTCTTTAGAAGGTCGCCAATCTGGAAAGCGAATCCCATGCGCTGCTCGTGCGGCAGTTCCGGCCAAAGGGCATGCAGCGTTCGACCGGGCATCCGGGAAAGCACGACATACGGCCATTTCCAATCCTCATCGAGCGGCATGAGCTCGCCGCGAGCGATGATGGGGGCAACGGGAACTTCGGAATGGGCCAGATTCCGGAGCGCGGCAACTTCCATCCCTTTGCTCTCGCGGCCCCGGCAGAAGGGCGTGTAGATTTTGAAAATCTTGTCCGATCCAAGCCAGAAGTTCGCATTCGTGCCATCCCCTTCGATGGTGAGGATAGGCTCGACGGACATGCTGTGCGACTTAAGCGCCTCCTCGATGTACGGACGCCAAAAAGTGGCATCCGTGCGGACGCCGCGATAGTGGTCTTCGACTAGAAAACGGATCGACATGGTGGGAGCAGATGTTAGGACGTTGAGTCTCCGATGATTGTGTCACGTCGCGGTGTGGTGTGGGTTCGAGACCTTGAATCTCGTCGATTGGCAGGGATCACGGGCAACTCATCGAGGCAGTTTCATTGGGTTGGATTTGAAGAGGGCGGTGGATGTAATGTGCCGCCGTGCCCCAGTCTTTCAGGTTCAACTAAACCCTCTCCGCGCATCACGAAGCATCGCCGTGGACAGATCTGCTGGAGCTTGAAACCTAGTCACGGCGGCACAATACATCCGCCGCCCTCTTTCTGTGATTTGAATGCGACGGTCTTGCTACATAAGCGGTTTCGACATAATCACGGAGCGATACTTCTTTGACCCGTATTGGATGTAATCCACGATCTCGTAGCCTCGGTGCTGATAGAACGAGATCAGGTGCTTTGCGCTCTCGGCAGTGTCCAGCCCAATATCCGGGGCACCTTGGTCGCGGGCCCGCTCTTCGATCTTGTCCATCAGCATCCGGCCCAAGCCGCGGCCCTGATACTCGGGGTCGACGGCAAACTGGTTTACGTAGGCATGGCCATCCTCCGAGAAGTATTCGTTGTCGTAGGTGGGGAAAGGGAAGGAGAGCATGACCGTGCCCACGATCATGCCCTCGTCTTCGACGACCCAGCACTCGCCTTCCGAAATCCGTTCGCGGGTCACCGACATGGGCTGATCCACCGCCGTATAGTTCAGGCCCATGTCCGCGAGGGTGGCATAGGCCCGATGGAGCAGATCGGTCAGATCAGCGAGCGAGTCGTCAGGTTCGAGTAAACGTAGTTTCAATCGACCTTGTGCTTAACGATGTTGGCGTCGTTTCGAGTTTCCTCGGCCTTCTTCTCAAGGCGGTCGCAGAACGTCTCCGGCGTGTCCGTTCCGTTGAGCAGCGCGGTCAACGCATTCTCGATTTCCTTTTGGAACTCGGGATACCAATCTCGGAACTGGAGAGACCAGATTTCCTTGCTCTCTTTAATCACCTTCGCCGGGGCGATGAGTTCGGGGATCAGCTTGGCTTCACTGGAGCCTTTGATCGCCATGAGCGTGCCCTTCTCTTCGACGAACTGCTTCGCTTTGTTCAGCGAGGTCATGTATTTGAAGAGGTCGATGGCTTCTTTCGGATTCTTAGCCTTGCTGGGGACCATCCACGGCTCAATCTTGATCAGGACCGCGTCCTTCTCGCCCTTGCCGTAAGCTAGCACCGGCGGGAGCATGAACTCCATCTTTGCCTCGGGCGGCATGACGTTCGCCATTTCCGCCTTGAGCCAAGTGCCGCAGGGCAGCATCGCCGCCTTGCCGGTTACGAACTGGGTTTGCGCTTCGGTATGGGTCATCGCCGTGGCGCCCTCTTGGAAGAAGCCCTTCTTATTCAGTTCGTCGATCATCTGCGCGGCTTTCAGCATCGAGGCCGATTTCCACGCCCCGGGCTCCATGTTCTGGAGCGACTTCATGACGGAGTTGCCGCCCATGGAATAGGCCCAAGGAAGAAGCATGCCGGCTTCCATGTAGTCCGGATACTTGCCTTGGAAGGTGATGGGCGCCATTCCTTTCGCCTTGATCTTGTCGCAGAGAGCAAGAAGCTCATCCCAGGTCTTGGGGGCGGTCCAGCCGTTCTTCTTGAAGACGGCGGGGTCGTACCACCAGCCGAGAACCGAGTAGTAGTAGGGAAGGACCCACGACTTGCCGTCCATCTGGCCGAGCTTCAAAATGCCGGGCTCGAACGTGTCGCGCCACTTGCCTTCGCCTTCATAGGGCTTGCCGTCCAGGGCTTCGTCAAGCGCGAGAAGCTGATCTTCCTCTTTGAGCGCCCAATGATCCATGCCCCAGCCGGGGAAGCAGAGGTCGGGGGGATTGCCACCGATGAAGCGGGGGCGCAGTGTCTCCCAAACCTTCGGGCTGCCCTCGACCTTGACCGACCACCCGGCGTTCTTGGCCGCCCACTCGTCGGCGGATTTCTGATAGAAATCGATATCGTATCCGCCCTTGAACGCCTGAACTTCGAGCGTCTTGGCGGAATCGCCGCCCCCCGAAGACCCGGTGGTGGTGGACGAACTAGAAGAATCCCCGGAACATCCGGCGACAAACAACGCGGCAAGCAATAGCCA
>JBKJIP010000264.1:0-6044 GCA_046598515.1 Fimbriimonadaceae bacterium
GGCGGGAGCGCTTCCCGGTGTTCCCGTAAGTTCGGCGATGACGGCCTTGCCGTTCATCTTCTTCGCCAGCCATTCACCGGCCATGGTGCCTTCCTTCACGAAGTCGGCGCCGATGAATGTCACATAGAGATCCTCGGGCACGTCGGGGCGCCGGTCAGAGACGATCACGGGGATATTCGCCGCCTTGGCCTCTTCAAGAACGTCTTTCCAACCCGTCTCGACAACCGGGGCGAAGGCGATGATATCGACGCCCTGGGCGATGAAACCGCGGATCGCCTTGATCTGGTTCTCCTGCTTTTGTTGCGCGTCCGAGAATTTCAGATCGATACCGCGCTTGGCCGCTTCTTCCTGGATGGACTGCGTGTTCGCCGTGCGCCAGTTGCTTTCCGCGCCGATTTGGCTGAAGCCGACGACGATTTTCTTCTTGGCGGGTTCGCCACCAGTCGTTGTGGTGGTCGAGTTGGAACCCGACTCCCCGCCACTGCAACCAGCGGCAAAAAGGGCAAGTGCGAGGCATGAAAGTGAGAAGAACTTCTTCATTCGGTTGAATCTCCGTGAGCATTGGTATTATGCGTCCAAATGCTTGCCGCACTTTTGCTCGGATTAACGCTGACTCAGTCGGTGGTGACGAACGGTTCCTTCGAACTGGCGAAAGAGAATCGCGTCGATGGCTGGCGAACCCAAACCTGGGCGGGACGCGCGAACTTTCAGCGCGATACGATCGCCAAAACCGGCCAAGCAAGCGTCTCGATCGAGTCCCCCGAGGGGATCGATGGCGGCTGGCAAACCACCCTGCAGGTTCAGCCCTACTCGAAATATCGAATCTCGGCGTGGGTGAAGACGCAAGACGTGGCCAATCTCGATGGCCAAGGCGCGGTTCTGAATCTGCACAGCCGGCCCGAGCACACAAAGGCCATCGCCGGTACCCAGGACTGGACTCAGGTGGCGTTCGAAGTGGAAACCGGTGCGGACGACGCGCTGGTCTTGAACTGCCTGCTCGGCTACTACGGCCGTTCGAAAGGCAAAGCTTGGTTCGATGATGTGGAGGTAACGCTCTTGGCAACCCGAAAGATTGATCCAAAGGCAACGATCGATGTGACTCAGAAGTTTGAGCCGATCAGCAAGTACATCTATGCCCAGTTCATCGAGCACATGGGCAAATGCATTTATGGCGGCATCTGGGCCGAGATGTTGGAAGATCGGAAGTTCTTCTATGCGGTCGGAACGGAGCCGTCCCCGTGGTATAGCCCGTCCGGGCAGGTCACGATGGACAAGAAGGATGCTTTTAGCGGCGAGCATTCGGCGGTGGTTGGCGACTCGATCGCTCAGGGCGATCTCTGGATCGAAAAGGGGCGCGATTATGTCGGCTACGCCTGGGTTCGCGGGATTGATGCCAACCGGAAGATCACGGTCAGCCTCGGGAGTTCCTCCCGATCCCGCGCGGCACGCATGGACTTTGGATCGGCAGTGACCCAGAATGCTTTGACCTCCGGGTGGACCCAAGTCCATTTCAAGTTCAAAGCTACCGAAACGAGCCGCAACGCTGAATTGCTGATCTCGGGTGATGGAAAATTCCGCGCTGGCGCCGTTTCCGTCATGCCCGCTGACAATATTCGAGGGATGCGAAAAGACACCGTCGCCCTGCTCAAGGAGCTGAATGCGCCGCTCTATCGATGGCCGGGCGGCAACTTCGTTAGCGGCTATGAGTGGCGCGATGGAATCGGCGATCGCGACCGGAGGCCGACCCGCAAAAATCCGGCATGGCAAGGAATCGACTCGAACGACTTCGGAACCCATGAGTTCCTGGACTTCTGCAAAGAGATCAACACGGAACCCCTCATCGTGGTCAATACCGGCTTCGGCGACGCAACCTCCGCCGCCGCATGGCTGCAGTATGTGAATGGCCCCGCGCAGACCGAAGAGGGGGCGAGAAGAGCCCGCGATGGCCGGAAAGATCCGTGGGCTGTGAAATGGTGGGGCATCGGCAATGAAATGTACGGACCGTGGCAGCTCGGCCACATTCCGGTCGATCAATACATCGTCAAGCACAACATGGTCTATGACCGAATGATGAAGGTCGACCCACTCATCAACACCATCGCCAGCTCGGATTTGGGGGGCGATTGGTCGAAGAAAATGCTCGAGAATTGTCCGATGACGTTGATCAGCGAGCACTTCTACTGCCAAGAGAAGGCGAGCGTGCCCGCCCACGTCGCCCAGATCCCGAACGCGATTCGGAGCAAGGTTGCCGCCCACCGCAAACTTCGCGACACCATCCCGGGGCTCAAAGAGAAGGGAATCAAGATCGCGATGGACGAGTGGAACTACTGGTATGGCGACCACGTCTTCGGTGAGCTCGGAACGCGCTATTTTGTGAAGGATGGCCTCGGCATCGCCGCTGGCTTGCACGAGTATTACCGGTCGAGCGATATGGTTGGGATGGCGCAGTACGCCCAGACCGTCAACGTGATCGGTTGCATCAAAACCAATCCCATCAACGCCGCGTTCGAGACCACCGGCTTGGTCCTGAAGCTCTACCGACAGGAATTCGGCGTGATTCCCGTCGCTGTGACCGGTTCCGCTGAGCCCCTGGATGTCATGGCCGCTCTTACCGCCGATGGCAAGGCGCTGACGTTCTCCGTGGTGAACCCCACGGCCAGGGCAGTCACTTTGCCCTTGACCTGGCAAGGGGCCAACATCGCGGATTCTGGGAAGCGATGGGAGATCGCGGATCCCGACCCGATGGCTTACAACGATCCCGAAGCGCCGAACCGAATCCAGATCAAGGAGTCGACCGTTTCGGGACTGAAGACGGGAATCGAAGTGAAGCCCTACAGCTCCACCCTGGTTCGCGTCGATCTGAGATAGAGGCGGGTCGGTATCCTCTTAGCCTATGCCCGACTCCGGGTTCGATCCCGCCCTCTTTCAGGAGAACGAACGCACGGCGCCAAGCGCCGATGAGCGTTCGTTCGTCGATGTCGGCCCGATCGATTGCCGCCGTGGCGGTCATATCGAGAACGTCACCGTCGCCTACGAGACCTGGGGCGAGCTGAACGAAGCTAAAGACAACGCGATCCTGATCAACCACGCCCTGAGTGGCGATTCGCACGCGATTGGCTGGTGGGAACGCATGATCGGCCCCGGCAAGGGCATCGACACCGACCGCTATTTCGTGATCGGGCACAACGTTCTCGGCGGCTGTCAGGGAACCACAGGCCCAGCTTCTATCGCTCCGGACGGGAACCGCTGGCAATCGAGGTTTCCGCGGGTGACGGTGGAGGATATGGTCGAAGTGCAGGAGCGTCTCGTCGCTCACCTCGGAATATCCAAGCTGATGGGTACGGCGGGCGGCTCCATGGGCGGGATGATCAGCGTCGAATGGGCCCGCCGCAACAATGTCCGGAAGGCCTTCGTGACCGCGAGCTGCGCGGCGCACAGCGCGATGCAGATCGGATTCAACGAGTCCGCCCGACAAGCGATCCGTCGTGACCCCAAGTTCGCGGGAGGTAACTATGGGGACGATCCGCCCGCCCACGGTCTCAGCGTGGCAAGAATGATCGGCCACATTTCTTATCTGAGCGATCACAGCTTCGACCGAAAGTTCGGTCGCCTCATGCAGGAAGATCGGCCCGACCTCTTCCAGGTGGAAAGCTATCTGAACTACCAGGGCGACAAATTCACAAAACGGTTCGACGCAAACAGCCTGATCACGCTCATGCGGGCGATCGATGACTACGAGTGCACGTCGCTCACGGGCAGCTCGACCGAGTTCTGCGTGGTGTCCTATTCGAGTGATTGGCTCTACACGCCCCGCCAAGGCGAGGCCCTGCATCGCTTGGCTCTGGATGCGGGGTTGAAGAGCGAGTATCACCTGATCGACATGCCCTTCGGGCACGACTCGTTCTTGCTAGACGGCGAGCACCAAGCCGTGTTTTCCCGTGCGTTCTGGGGTTGATTCCTTTGCGCCACGCCCAAATCCCGAATCGATGCACGACGACTGTTAGGTTGTCACTCTATATCCGCCAAGTCGGTCGGAACAGTTAACTGATCGAGGGGACCGTGGCGGTCAACAATGACTGGCTATCCGTCCCCAGAGGGGACTCACATTGGTGGCCAGGGGTCGTTCCGTGACGACCCCTGGTATTGGAAAAAACGACATTCAAGCACCCCAGCGTGGGTGCCACAACCCTCGAGGCGACACTCACTCGAAGTAGCGAGCATCGAACTCGACTCCAGCCAATCCAACATGCGCCGCAGTTCGTCTGCTGATCCGTCCTTGGAATGGTGAACCTCCTGATTCGCGATGTAAGAAATCAAGTCCTTGCGTTCAAACGCGGACACGGAGAAGGCCGCGTAGCCACCTTGCCAACCAAACCCGGGCAAGTGATTGTCCTGTACCCAACTCGTCGAGGCCTTCTTTAACTCACGCACAACATCCGAGAGCACGGCTGTGGGCTTTACCTCGAAGAGCGAATGAACGTGATCCGAAACTCCGCCTACGATTTCTGGCCGCACACCTAACCCTCGAAGGGTTCCCGTCAGATAAGCGTGCAACTCCTGACGCCACTCGGGCTGGATCATCGCAATGCGATTTCTCGTCGCGTAGATCAAATGGATATGGATCGAAGAGTAGGTGTTTGGCATAAAGGATTTTGGCAATCTTCGCGTCGAGGGGTTGTTGCACCCCGCTGGGGTGCGTGAGATCGCATTCGAATACCAGGGGTCGCCACGGAGGCGACCCCTGGCCACCAATGTGCGACCCCCTACCGGGGGTCAGGGCTTCCAGCGTGGTCGAGTAGGTGAATCTTGTTCGAGTCATGAGTAGGGGAGAACACACGTTTATCAAACGAAACGGTGTCTCGATCCCACGGTCGAGCTTCGAATGAGTTGCCGTCCCCAGAAGGGACAAATATTGGTAATGGAATGCGATACTCGAGCACCCCCGCGGGGTGCCACAACCCTCAAGGCGGCGCCCTCTTCGGGCAAATCCGGAGCCTAGGCCCCGGTTCGAATCTGCCGCTCGGCCAGACGCAAAATCTCCGCGTTGTCATACGACACCTCGGAAGGAGCATCCCCTGCGATAGACACAAAATACCGAAGCGTCCGCGTGACCTCGTCCACGATCGACACGTGCGCCACCCGCGCCGTACGCGAAAGGGGATTTAGATCGATCGCCACGATCGTCTTACCGGCCTCCACGAGGGCTTTCGCGCGGTCGCCATCCTCCAGCGCGATGATCACGACGTCGGCGTGAGCGATGCCTTCCCGGTGGCAATACATCCGGTGGCTGGAGATACCCGGCAGAACGATCGGATCGTCGATCGATACGAGAACCTTATCGATACCGGTCGACACCAGCCGATCCCGAATCCGATAGGCACGCTCGTCGGAGTGATAGTAAAGATTGACTTCACACTTGAGGTTCGGAAAGCACTTGGTCAGCTCCAACAATTCCCGCGAAGCCAGAGCCCCTACATTCCCATTCACCGAAAAAACCGGATTGTAAGCTGCCCGAATCAACCGGATCGTCTCCCGAACGGCCGCATCGGCGAACCCATTTGTCTTTTCCCCGATCAAGTAATCGAAAGCCTCGCCTCGCCCATGCGCAAAAAGGCCAGCTTCGGCGACCAGGCCGTCGTGAAAGCCCTGAATCAGGGTCTGGCGGAGCATGAGCGAGGCGTAACGCGGATGATCGGGACTGGGATCGGCCATTAATCTCCCTTAAGTATGAGCCGAAGCGGCCGCCATTCCGATCCCGGGCAGCCCACCGCCATCAGCGACGATCCAAGCAAGACCGGACACGCTTCGAATCCCGCGGCCAAAACCGCATCGAGCTCCTCGCGCACGCTCAAGCGCTGATCCAAACCCGAGTTCCGAACAAACTCCGTGCTCATCGCGATTAGCTCCGAGAAATCATAAACCCGGTCGCGATCGATCGTTTCCAGGAGGGCGAAACCGCATCGGCGGATGCTCTCCATGAGGGTCTGATCGCTGAGAATGGACTTTGTCTTTTGGGTGCTGAACACCCGGTAGGAAAGCTCCGT
>JBKJIP010000354.1:0-11259 GCA_046598515.1 Fimbriimonadaceae bacterium
GAGCGCTTGGAATGACGCGGTACGAACCCCGCATCCCACAATTGGCATTCACCAGTAGGTCGTTGGTGGTTTCAACCCGCTGGGACTGGTCTCTGCTCTACCTCTACCCGCACAAAGCTGGCAAGTGAACGTAAACTACGCTCGATGCTTCGAATCGGATTTGCGGGCGTGGCCCATATGCATTCGTACGGCTATGCCGCCGGACTGAAAGGCAAAGCGGATATCTCCGGCGTTTGGGACCCGACTTACGGTCTCGCCGAGAAGTTTTCCGAGGCGACTTACGCACAGATTTTCGAGGACTTGGAACGCCTCGTCGCGGCCTCGGACGCGATGATCGTGACCAGCGAGAACACCCGGCATCTGGAAATCATGCAGCGCATCGGCAATAAGCCGATCCTGTGCGAGAAGCCCATCGTTACGAACGAAAAGGATGCGGCCGGAGTGCTGCAGCTCGTTGCCGATGGCGGCCAGGTTATGACCGCATTCCCATGCCGTTACTCTCCCGCCTTCGCGGGTCTAAAAGCGAAGGTTCAGGGAGGCGAGATTGGCGAGGTGCTCGCCGTCTGCGCTACAAACCGTGGCTCATGCCCGTTCGAGTGGTTTACCGAGAAGAAGCTTAGCGGCGGAGGCGCGATGATCGATCACGTTGTTCACGTCACCGACTTGCTGCGTGTCCTGCTCAACTCCGAAGTGGAACATGTGCAGGCTCAAATTGGGCACAACATGTACCGCGAGAGCTGGGAGGATACGGCCATGGTTACGCTCGAGTTTGAGAATGGCGTGTTCGCAACCTTGGACTCCAGTTGGTCGCGTCACTCGACCTACAAGACGTGGGGGGATGTGATGCTCACCGTGGTCGGCACCCTAGGCGTCCTCGAGCTCGATATGTTCAGTCAAGAGCTCGACGTGTACCGCGAACCCAAGCACACGGTGGCGGGTTACGGGTCGAACATCGACGCCGGCCTCGTGGCGGATTTCCTTCGATTCGCGGCCGAGGGCGGGCCCCCGCCGATATCTGCCTTGGACGGCATTCAAGCGGCCAGAGTCGCCATGGCTGGCTACGAGAGCGCGAAGACCCGCGACGTGGTTCGGGTGGCGGCATGAAGAAAATAGGAATCCTAGGCGCGGGGGGCATGGGGGCTACGCACGCTCGGCACTATTCCAATCTCGGCACAGCCGAGATCGCTATCTTCGACGTCGATTCCGAGCGGCGGGAGGCTCTCGCGAATCGTCACGGTATCCGAGCGTTCGACAACGAAGAGGCGATGCTCGCGTGGGCGGATGCCGTCGATATCTGCACCCCAACCCCCCTCCATGCCGACCAAGCTTTGAGGGCGATCCGAGAGGGCAAGGGCCTGTTAATCGAGAAGCCTCTCGCCCATGGCTTGGAGGAAGCACGTTCTATCGTAGAAGCCGCGAACCGGGCCGAAGTGCCCTTGATGGTGGGGCAGGTCGTTCGCTTTTTCCCTGAGTTCGCGCGGGCTCACAAGCTGGTCAAAGATGGCAAAGTCGGCCGGCCCGCCGCGATTCGCGTGCGGCGCGGCGGCGGCGCGCCTAAATCGGAGTGGTTTATGGATCACACGAAATCGGGCGGCATCTTGGTGGACCTTGCCGTTCATGATTTCGATTGGCTCCGGTGGACTTTCGGTGAAGTGTCCCACCTCTACGCCCGCTCTGTCGGCGCGAAGACGAACCGGGGACCGGATTACGCTTTGACAACGCTTACGTTCGAGTCCGGGGCGGTCGCCCACGTCGAGTCGACCTGGATGGATCCGGCGGGTGGTCGGGTCACCCTGGAAGTTTGCGGAAGCGAAGGCATGATCCAGTTCGATAGCCGCAACGCGGCATCGCTTCGGACCAATACAGGACCAGCCGCGCGACTGGAATCCCCGCTTTCGGCGGAAGACGATCCTTACCGGAACCAGTTGGCGGCCTTTGTGCGCTACCTGGAGGGTGCCGAACCTCCGGTTACGGGCGAAGACGGGTTCATGGCGCTGAGCATTGGCCTTGCCGCAAGGGCGAGCGCCCTCGGTGGCCGCGTGGTCGTACCGGAGCGTCTCTAGGGTCAGTCCTAACATTTGCAACAACTTGAATCGGCTGAATCGACAAGCACAGGAAAGAAACACGAAAAAATAGCGTGAAATTTTAGCTCTCCGATTCGCCTCGCCCTTATAATGATCGGGTGAAATTGAAGTGCCGCGTGTTGGTCGCGTTGGGAGTCGCGATCGGCATTCCGCTCGCCTGCGCCCAACCCCAAGAATCTCTTCGCGTCATGTCGTATAACCTGGAATGGTTTAGCGAGGACGCGAACCCTTTCCGGCTCGAGAAGATCAAGTCGATCCTCGATACGGTCAAACCGCACATCATCGGAGTGCAGGAGATTCAGTCCAAGGCCGCGTTGCGCCAGCTTTTCGACGATAGCTGGACGATCGCGATCAAGGACGACCCGAACGAGTTTCAAGAGACGGGTCTCGTCGTCAAGAAGCCTTACGAGGTTGTCGAGGCGGATACGGTTTTCAAGGACACGACCCTCGATTTCGCTTTCCCCGGCGGCCGCAACGTTATGCGCGTCGTGGTCAAATCGCCAGCCGGGGAGATGATCACATTCTACGTGCTCCACTCTAAGAGCCGGGGAGGCGGTGGCCGCCTCGCCACGGATATTCAGCGTGAGACGGCGGCAGGCATGCTCGCCAGCTACATTCGCGGCAAGAAGGAGCCGAATGTCGTCGTGCTGGGTGACTTGAATGACACGCCCGATGACGTGAGCGTGAACATTCTCGAAAGCGGCAATCTGGGCGCCGTTGGTGGTCGTTTCGCCGCTGCCAATCCCGTGCTGGTTAATCTCTGCGAGACGCTCTACGACGAGGATGCCATTACGCACGGCTTGGCTGCCCTTCACAAAAACGAAGAAGAGTTGAAGCCTGTGGTGGCGGGCGCGAAGGCTGAGAACGAGAAGTTCCGAGGCAAGGAATACAACTTTCCCGGAGATGTAAGGGTCGAGCAGATCCTGTTCGACCAGATTCTGGTTTCGCCCAGCTTGGCAGCCCGGTCAGGGAAACCCGCCATCTTCGCGGGACGCGCCGCCCTCGAGGGCCGCATCGGCACCACGAACCGGAAGCCGGATGGGCAAGCGGAGTACCTGGAAAAGGGAACTCGCGCCTCGGACCATTTGCCAATCTACGTCGACATTCGACCGAGGAGCCAATGATGTCACCGAGAAGGATTTCTTACTTTGCCTTCGAGTTCATTCGCTTCGCACCGCTAATTTGGTTCTTCACCATGACGCGGCTCTTCAAGAAGGAGAATGGCGTCGAACCGACCGGCACCGGCACCCGCGAGCAGCAGATTATCAAGTTCGCGGCTCAAGGCCATACCGACAAGGAAATTGCGGAGCATCTCGGCCTGAGCCCGAACACGATTTACACCTACTGGCGTCGCGTTCGAGCTCGATATGGATCGAGTTCGCGCGGCGAAGCCATTAGCCGCTACTTGCACGAGACCTTCGAACATTTGCGGCTGATCGTCGACCTGAGTCCGGATGCGATCTTGATTACGCAGAACAATCGCATCTGCTTTGCGAGCCCGGGTGCGGCGACCCTTTTTGGAGTGTGCGAATCCGAGAGTTTGGTGGGCACGAACGTGAGGGAGTTGATCGACGCGGAGGCAACCGCTATTGTTGAGGAGAGACGACGCCGGTCGGAGACGAACGGCCTGAGCAACCCCTATCGAGTTTTTCGTGGCCAGCGGAAGGATGGGGTGCCCATTCAAGTCGAGGTGGCGACCAGCCCGATTCAGTGGCAGAACAAGCCGGCGTCTCTGACGATCATGCGCGACGTCACGAGCGATCTTCAGATCGCGGAGGACACCAGCTTCGCGATAGCGAACGTCGAGACATTGCCCGACATCATGTATCTCATGAGCGCCGAGGGAACGTATCTCGACTATCGGGCAAGCCAGCGAGCCCAGCCTGTCGTTCCGCCCGATACGCTTCTGGGTCGTCATTATCGCGATGCGATGCCAAAGCCGGTTGTGGATGCGCTGGACGTCGCGCTGCCGAAGCTGAAAGTGAATCGGTCGGACGTAACCGCCCAATACGAGGTCGCCGGCAAGGGGCGATGCTTAGCTCGACTTTCGCTTCTGAAAGACGGGCGCGTTCTGATCCTGATTCGGCTTTTGGATTGATATGGACTGCGCGACCCATGGTCGCGCCTTGTAATGGAGCTTAGGAAATTTCCGTGGGCTCGGTACCGAAAGGTCGGCATGGGCCTAGAGCGCCATTTTCGAGCGCGATCGAGCTCGCGCGCTCCGAAAGAGACTTGGCTGTGATTCCAACTTGAAAGCGCGATCGAGCTCGCGCACTCCGAAAGCACTCCGAGAGAGACTTGGCTCGATGAACCGAATGCCCCAGTGACCGAGCGTGAACTGGTATCTTCCCTCTATTCCCCTCGGAGGATATTGATGCTCTTTTCACTAGCTCTCGCGGTGGTCGGCCAGACCGGAAATGAGATGCGCCTCATGCGCGCTCCCGATATTCATGGCGACACCGTGGTCTTTGTATATGCCGGAGATTTGTGGACTTCTAACGTTGGTGGCGGACTCGCCCGACGTTTGACGTCCTTTCCCGGCAATGAAGCCTTCCCTCATTTCTCGCCAGATGGCAAATGGATCGCCTTTACGGGAGCCTACGACGGCAACCCCGACGTTTATGTCATGCCCGCCGAAGGCGGCGAGCCCAAGCGGCTTACGTACGACGCTGGCCCCGATATTGCCAAGGGCTGGACGCCTGACGGCAGCAAGATCGCCTATGTGACCGACGCGAACACACCGGGTTCGTTCTCGACGGGTCTCAAGCTGATCAGCCCCCAGGGCGGCCTACCAATTCCGACCAAACTCGAAGAAATCTTCGATCTCTCCTTCTCCGCTGACGGCAAGAAGATCGCGTTTAACCGCAATAACTCCCATAACTTCAACTGGCGACGCTATCGAGGCGGCACGCAGGGCCGGATTGCCTTCTCCGATGTGAACGCGACGGAATACAAGGAAATCCCGAGCGGACGTGAGAACCGCTGGCAGCCCATGTGGATTGGCGACGATGTCTATTACATCGGCGACAAGAATCAAGGAACGCGCAACCTTTACGTCTGGGATACCAAGACGAACAAAGAGAAGCAGGTTACGAACTTCTCCGACGTCGACATCAAGTGGCCCAACACCGACGGAAAGACGATCGTCTTCGAGCGAAATGGCTACCTCCAGACGTTCGATGTGGCCACCGGCAAGGTCGATACGCTGAACCCGCGCGTCGCCACTGACGCCGTGCCCGCCCGGGCCAAGCTCTTTAAGTTCGGCACGTCTATCAACGGTATGAGCCTGAGCCCCTCCGGCAACCGCATCGCGCTTGCCGCACGGGGTGAGATTTTCAGCGTTCCCGCGAAAACCGGTGAAACCCGGCATCTGGGCGGAGACAGCTCGAGCAACGAGAAGAACGTCGCCTGGTCCCCAGACGGCAAGAACATCTCGTTCATGAGCGACAAGAGCGGCGAGTTCCGAATCTACACCGTGCCCCAGATGGGTGGCGAGTGGAAGGAACTTCCGACCCCGACGGGAAGCATCATTGAGAGCTTCGACTACTCGCCGGACAGCGAGAAGATCACCTTCTGGTCGGGTGACCGACTCTTCGTCTTCAACATCAAGACCGGAGTCACCGATCTCGTATTCGTCGAGCCATATGCGGGCAGCCCCGTGCCCTACGACTGGTCCCCGGACAGCAAGTGGATCGCCTACTGCAAGTCGGGCGACAACCAGTTCACGGCCATTCACCTCTACAATGTCGAGAAGAAAACCTCGACCAAGGTGACAGAGGGCTACTACAGCGACGACAACGTCGCCTTCGACCACGTCGGCAAATATCTCTACTTCGTTTCCAAGCGAACCATCAACCCGAACTTCGGCGATTTCGAGTTCAACATGAACACGGAAAATGCCCAGCGCGTGTATGCCATGGTATTGAGCAAGAACGGAGCGAACCCCCTCAACCGAGCGGGTGACGAAGAGCCGGCCGGAAACGATGAGAAGAAGCCCGACGCGCCTGCCCCTACGCAGATCGACCTCGAAGGCCTCGGCCAGCGAATCGTGCCTCTGCCGTGGCCCGCGGGCAGCTATCCCGCTCTCGCCGGTCTTAACAACGGCGTGTTGACGTTTGCCGCCGGCACGTGGAAGATGTTCGACTTCAATACGAAGGCTTCGGTGGACGTGATCACCGGCGCTACTGGCATTAGCTTCAACACTGCTCGAACGAAGATTGCCTATGCCGCCGGTCCGGTGATCGGTATCAGCGATCTCCGTCCCGGCATCGAAGTGGGCGTGGGCCGAGTGGTCACAACGAACATGGATGCGATTCTCGATCCTCGCGCAGAGTGGAAGCAGATCTTCTGGGAAGCTTGGCGCTACGAGCGGGATAAGTATTACGACAAGGACATGGGCGGCGTCGATTGGGACTTGATGGGTAAGCGCTACGAAAAGCTCTTGCCGTATGCAGCCCACCGAACCGATCTCAACTACATCCTCAGCCTCATGCTTAGCGAACTCGGCACGGGTCACTCGTACGTCCAAGGCGGCGATATGGGTGATGGCGGCCTGCCCGTTCCCACGGGAATGCTCGGGGCGGATTACGAGTCTTTCAACGGCAAGATCCGGTTCAAGAAAATCTACCTTGGTCTCAACTTCGAGGAGCCGCGGCGTGGCCCCCTCGGGGACCCGGGGGTCGAAGTCAAGGCAGGCGACTATCTTTTGGCCATCGACGGCCAGGAAGTAGGTTCCGACCATCCGGGCAAGTATCTTCTCGGAAAGGTTGGACGCACGGTCAAACTGACCGTCAACAGCAACCCGAGCATGACCGGTGCGCGAACGGTCATCGTTCGTCCCATCGCTACCGAGGACAACCTTCGGTACATCACGTGGGTCGAG
The DNA here is from genome assembly GCA_046598515.1 of Fimbriimonadaceae bacterium. Classification (GTDB taxonomy): domain Bacteria; phylum Armatimonadota; class Fimbriimonadia; order Fimbriimonadales; family Fimbriimonadaceae; genus JANJUB01. The sequence continues at coordinate 6,967 of JBKJIP010000354.1, forward strand.
GACAACCGTGCGCTCGTTTCCAAGCTCTCCGATGGCAAGATCGGCTACATGCATGTGCCGAACACCGCCATGGAAGGCGTTATCGAGTTCCTGAAGGGGTACTACTCGCAGAGCGACAAGCAGGCGATCATCATCGATGAGCGCTATAACGGCGGCGGATTCATCCCCACGTTCTTCGTGGAGAAGCTCGGTCGACGGGTCAACTCGGGCTTCAAGCAGCGCGAAGGTCAGGACATCATGTTCCCGCCCCAGAGCTTGGATATGCCTCAGGTGATGCTCATCAATGAGTTCGCCGGATCCGGCGGCGACATGCTGCCGTATCTCTTCAAGCGAGCAGGCCTCGGTCCGCTCATCGGCAACCGCACATGGGGTGGCTTGGTCGGTATCACCGGCTACGCTCCGCTCGTGGACGGCGGTGGTGTTTCCGCTCCCGAGTTCGGAATCTTCGATCCCGAAACGGGTGAGTGGATTGCGGAGAACAAGGGTGTCGATCCCGACATCCAAGTAGACCTTCGCCCCGACCTCGTGGCCAAGGGTCAAGATCCGCAGCTCCAGAAGGCAGTCGACTATCTGCTTGGTGAGATCAAGAAGGGCCGCAAGCCGGCCAAGGTGCCGAAGTTCCCGACGATCAAGTCGGGCGGCGGCGGACGCTAAGTCCGTTAGCCCCGAGAACCCCACCTGCTTTCTTGGTGGGGTTCTCTTTTCCTAGAAGAGAACGCTTTGGGAGCTATTGGGTGATCGTGAAGGAACTAGTCAGGGATTTCTTCCCAATCGATACCGTAACCTTCGCCGTACCGGCCCGCAAGCCAACTATGGCGAATGATCGTGTTGTTTGCCCTGCGTTGAAGGTGACTGACGTCGGAATGCCCACCAAGTCGGGAGTTGTCGACTTAATCAAGACGACCTGACCCTCCGCAGGGGCCAGCCAGTTAAGGTCGATCGTTCCTGTTACCCCTCCACCTACCGGAGCCGTGATCGGAGAGATACGAAAGCGCTCCAGAAGGTTTGGGCGGATTAGCCTCGAAATACTCAGCGACACCGCGCCCCTGCTGGCCGTCATAGTGAGGGTTTGATTTGCGGCCGTTAGCTCCGCTGCGAAGGTTGCCGTCCCCGCGTTCGCATTGGCAGGCACAAAGAGTGCGGCAGGCGTTGTTACCGTCGCAAGGTTGTCAGACATGTTTACGGTCGATCCAGAGGACCCCGAGTTCGAATTTAGAGTAGCGCGAACTCGTTGCGATACCCCCGCATATAGCGTCGAGTCGACGAACTCGAACTCTGCTAAGACTGGCGGAGGCTTCACGGACAATACTTGAGAAAACAGAAGCCTGGGCAAGCGCACTGATACATCCACGAAGGGTTCCGACGTGGAACTTACTTCCACATCGAAATTTATGCTCGACGCTCCCGCAGGAATGGTCACCGTCTCCGGGCCGACAATAGAGGAAGTGGGAGAATAGGATAGTTCGAATGTCCGAGTCGCCGGAGCGGGGCCCGTCAGGTGAAGCTTTAGCCTCGCTGACTCCCCGGCAATGATCGGAGCGTCAAATAGACTCGAAAAGCGGTCGAATCCTCCCGGGGTAAAAGTGATCGTAGTGGTTAAGGTATCCCCACCAAGAGTAACTGTGAGGGTGGCGTTTTGAGTAGTGGTCGTCTTCAGCGTCCCTCCCGAAGCAGTTGTCCTGGCTGTGCCCGCTTTCAGGAAAATGTCGAAGAAAGCTGCATTGGGATTTGAGGATGTTACGGGGATTCGGAAGTCTTCGACAAAGGTCGAGGTGCTGACGGTGAGGGTTACCTTTGCGAGACTTTCACCGATAACCGTTGATGGGGAAACCGTAAAATCCGTCAGTCGGAGCCTCTTTACGAAGCACGTCGCAGTTCTCGATGTGGCTCCTTTTGTCAGCCGGTATTGAAACTGATCGTTGCCGGTGAAAGTCGTCGAAGGGGTGTACGTGAACGACCCGTCTTGGTTCAAGGTTACGGTTCCGTTTGTCGGAAGAGTGACCAAGGAGAGAACGCTGCCGAAGGTTGCTAGGTCATTGGCGAGAACGCCCGGTGCCTCGACGTTCAACTGACTAGTGAACGGACGCGAGAAGACGTCGGTGCCGGTCAAAAAGGATTGGCTTGCTTGCACGACCACACCTTCATCGCCGACAAAGCCGACTAAGACTACACGCTCCGTGGAGTCGGTGGCGACTGCCGTAGAGTTCCCGGTTTCAAGGGGATGAAACTGAGCATTCCGCGGATAATTTCTTACCGCGAAGGAAAAACCCGAAGCCGTGTGCAACGTGCCGCTTCGATCCATCGCCGCACTCGGAACGCTTCCAGCCCCCGGAGTCGAGATCTGCTGGTGCCCCCGGGTCATCGCGCTACGAAAGTTGCCGCACGCATACCAAGAACCGCTGGCTCCCGGCAACAGAAAATCCAAGGACCTAATAGCAGTGACCGAAAATAATCTGGATTCTTTGATGATGGCACCGCTCGTTGGGTTGAGGCGTGCCAAACTCGTGTCTTTCGCGCCCTCCACAAGCGCGGCAACGTCTCCCGTTGCCGGATCAACATTTACGACAATCTTCCGTCGTCCCCCCAGGAGCCTTTCCCAAACGGGCTGAAGGCCCTGGGATCGCTTTTGCACTTTTGCCCCTTGGGCGTCAATCAATGAGATAAGCAAGTTTCCGACCCCATCGATTGCGGCCGATTGGGCGAATATCTCAACATTAGAAAAAGTGCTTTTCTCGAACATATCTACACCCGAAGCCGGGTTGAGCCTATTCAGCGTGAAGGAGAAAAACAGCCCCCGAAAGTTGCGCACGACGTACACGAACGTCGAATTGCCTTTCGTGGCTACCTGAAGGAATGCGCGATCTACACTCGGAGCGAGCGGATCTCCCGCAATATCAATAATCTTTCGCCACCGCAGCGCTCCGGTTGACCCGACGAAGCTGACAATGTTGATCTTGTTGGTGTCTTCCTGCAGATGCAAAGTATAGACATTCCCCGCCCCATCCACTTGCGCATCTACAAACTTGAATCCCGACTCATTACCGCTTAGGTCCCGACTGAACCAACGCTCGGCACCAGCCGCGCTGTAACGCTTTACGATTAATTGTCGAACTCCTGATGCAGTAGCATCGCCGGCCACAACCACATCGTCGTTGGCCGCACATCGAACTTGCCTCCACACGACCTTCTCGTCACCGAGTCCGGCCGTACTGTCCCTCCAGGTTTCCACGTAGTCTTGAGCCGAGCCAAAGCCAGTCAGGAAGAGGCCCAGGCAGGATAGGAGTTGTCTCGAGCGCACATGGGCATTATAGCGTGAAGCATCGACATTGCAAACTCAGCCTTTCACTGAAAGCCAGCAAGACTTTCCAAAAAAAAATGAACAATGGATATCCGACTGCGTCACAATTGTGTAAGGAGAGATCGCGTCCTGGATATCCGCGCCTTAACTGGCGCTGGTGGGGGCTCCAATCGCGCTCGCCTGAAAACGGAGAGACCTTAAATATGAGGAAAATTGCAATTTGCATTGGAATTACCGGCGTAGCGGTGGCGCTCGCGGCAACTGTTATCGTGGGTGCCCGCGGGACCGGCGGTGCCGTCGACAGCGTAGGCACAAAGTATGGCTTCGCGATTGACGCGAGGAAGATCACGGACGACGTATCCGTTCGCTACACTGGCTACTTCCGCGTCCGCCGCGAGTATCGCGATGGCGACCACAACTATCTTGTCGAACTCGGCATGACCCCGGACGAGCTGTCCAAGGTTGAGAACAAGGTATCCATGGCCGGACCAGGCCGTCGGGTTATCAAGCGCAACGGCGTCGTGATCCGCACGGATCATGGCCGCATGTCCGCCACTGTAGTCGATCGACATCGCCCGACCTCTCACACTGGCGAGCCGGACTTGATCGCATTCAAGTACGTGCTCCCCAATTCCGTCCCCGCCGTTCAGTTCAATGGACGCGTGCATTGGGGCGACATCGAAGTCTATCAGCGAACCGAGTAGTAACTCGCCTTCGCTTCGACCTCGCGATTACCCTCCCGTTATGGGAGGGTTTTCGTTTTGGCGATCCACCAAGGCGAGAGTTTCGTCCAAGAGCCTCTGACCGACGACCACGGCCAGCGGTATGGGCGCGTTCACCATCGTCTCCAAGTGTTTGACCAGTTCATCGGGGGCGATCTCCAAGTCGTCGCAGAAGCGGCGGAGCCTTTTGAACTGGAAATCCGCGTGCCACTTGCGATTGAGGCCGGCGAGCATGCCGCAGATGTTATAGGCGAGGTCTACCAACTCTCGCCG
>JBKJIP010000024.1:0-6150 GCA_046598515.1 Fimbriimonadaceae bacterium
TGGGCGGGGAGCCGACTCACGGGCACGCAACGATCGTCTACCGCGTCGATGCTTCAGCAATGGATGTTGAGTTAGTTGCCATGGGAGCGGACTTGGATTTCGTGCCCGGATTGCCGACCTATGCGGCCACGACAAGACGGGACTTCGGCCGCATCGGCAAGTTGAATGTCTGGACAAATGAGGTCATCATCGCGAAAGTCGGCCAAGCGGGGTGGCCGATCTTAAACGGGTTGGTCTATACAACCTCCGTTAGTCTTCATCCCAGCATTCGCTGATTTTACGTCTCCCCCGAAAATGAAAGAGCCCCGCGCCGATCGGCGCGGGGCTCTAATGTTGGGTCGGTGCTACCGATCCTTAAGCGGCGTAAGCTGCGTATCCACCGGGGCACTCGGCGCCTTCGGCGCATCACCACGGAGCGAGGGAAGGTCGATCATCCAACTCTCGGTCGCGGCCATGGCCTTGGCGTCAAAGCCCTTGCTGGTGAACTGCGGGGTTTTTCCGCCTTCCATGGACCATTCCTTGCGGCGCAAGATTTGGTCGCGAGTCACGGGGAACGAGCAATACAGAACCCGCTGGGTGCCGGGCATCTCTTTGAGTTTTGGCTCGGTGGAAAAGCCCTTGGCGTCCTTCTGCGACGTATCGAACACATAGTTCTTGCGAATCTCGGTGTTCAGGTTGCCGTTTGAGTCCGTGTAGCCTTCGCCGTTGTAGCCGAACTTATCCTGAAGGTGGGGCGGAGCGCTCTTCGGGTTGTAATAGAACTCGATGACGTACTCCTTCTGATCTTCATCAAACGGATACATCGTCGGATCCTTCGTCATGTCGATCAGCCGGCTAAAGCGGCGGTTCTTGACGAAGAGCTGATCCTGGAGGAACGTTGTGTTCCGGCTCGGTTCGAGATCGACCGTATTCCGGTTATCCCAATCCATTTCGCCGGGGCGACCGCCCTCGAATCCCTTGTCCCGAAGGACAAGACGGATGCGCGAGCCGACGGGAAGGACGTTGTAAGTTCCCTCCACCCGGATAACTTTCGGGCTCTCGACGGTGACACGACACGTGAACTTCACGTCCCACGGACCCGGGGTGTTAGTGTCGTACTCGCCTGCCTTGTATTCGGATTCCGACTTCATCTGCGCAAAACTGCCGCGCTGGGTGAGTCGGACGATCATCGTGTCCAGGTTGTTCTCGATCGTGTCTCGCATCTGGAAGTTCGAGAACTCCTTGGGATGCGCTTTGAGTTCAACTTCGGCTTTTTCAAGCAGGCTGTAGTAGAGATCGAGCGCTTTCTGAAGCTCATTGTTACGCTGGTAGGCGTTACTGAGCAGGTTCTTCCGGCCCGGGATGATGTCCGCGCGCTGGTGCGCGAGTTCGAACCACTTGACGGCCTGATGGTAGTCGTCGTCGATCTTGTGATACCAAATCCAGCCTGTTTCGAAGAAGATCTCGTAGGTCTCCGGATTGTTCAGCACGCCGCGCTTGCCGAGGGCGAGCGAAGAAGGAACGTACCGGCGATCGGATCGCTGCTCCTCGTCCGTGAAGTTATAGGCGATGTGCCACATTCCGGTCGAGTAGATATCGATCTGATGGGGATCGAGCAGCGTACAGAGGTTGATGAGCGGCAGAACCGCGTCATAGTTGCCCTGGTCGAAGAACCCGTCCGCGCGCACCCATAGGATGCTGGCGAGGAACTCGCGGAACCCGAACATGTTCAGGATGATCTGCGAGGGGTCTAGGTTCTCGTTGCTGGCCGCGCCTTCCTTCGGCTGATACTGGTTCCAGCCGGGGTGGATGGCCCCGATCTGCAATGCGCCCTGGGCTACGAATAGCCCGGCCATTATTCCCAACATCTTGTTTCGGTTTACTTGCATCGACTAAACCTCGCGTCTCTCAAAGATCACCATTCCGGCAATCAAGAGCAACAAAATATAAACGATCGCGTATCCCGTGATGTAAATATTGTAGAAAGTTGGGTTCTCGATAACCTGGCCGGGGTTGATGATGGGGTTCTTCACGTCGTAGTTCGAGAAGTTCGGCAGGGCGCCCGTGATGAACGAGGCGACGGCCTTCATAACCGGCTGAGTCTGCGAGTTCGTAGCTAGCGAGGAGTAAAGGGGGTTTAAAACCGTTCCCACGCCCCACATGCCGATCGACAGGAAGAAATTCACAAGCGGAGTCGTGAACGTCGAGAAGAAGATCGCAACCGCCGCCAGCAGGCTCATTTCGAGGAAGTAGCGTCCAGATTGGACGACCATCTCCAGCAGCTGCGTGGCCTCTGGTCCCTTGATCGCTTTAAAGAGGGCGACCATAACGATCGTCATCAGCAGGATCATCAAGAACAGAGCGAACACGGCGCCGAAGTATTTTCCAAGCAGGAACTGCCAGCGCTGGACGGGCTTGGACAGGATCGTATAGATCGTCCTCCGTTCAATCTCGTTCGGGATCATGTAGATCGTGAGAACGATGGCGATGAGCATGCTCGTGAAGCGAAGCACGGCGAACATCGTGGCGATCATCGTCGAGGTCTCCGCGCGGGCGGAAAGGACCGAGAGCGACGGGATGATCGTCAGGAGCAGAACGCCGATCATGAGAATGATCAGCAGAACGCGACGGCGTACGGCTTCGCCGACCGTGGTTTTGGCGATCGAAATAACTACTTTCAAATCACACCTCCGCCCTTGACGGCTTCGACGAAGAGATCCTCTAGCCGCTTTCGGCGCGGGATGATGCTGATGATCCGGCCACCGCCGGCGCGGATACTATCGATCAGAGCGTTGGGATCGTTCTCTTCCGGAACGTCGGCGATAAGGCGGCCGTCGTGGAACGAGAAAGTGCTGTTCGGCATTCCCTTGGCTTGATCGTAAATCTACTTCTCGACAGCTTCGGCGATAACCTCGATTCGGCCACCACGGAGGAGGTCGTCGAGTTTGCCTTGCTTGGCGATCTGGCCCTTGTTGATGATGGCGACGCGATCGCAGATGCGCTCGACTTCGCTCAACTCATGGCTGGAAATGAAGACCGTGCGGCCCTCATCGCGGAACTGAAGGATCAGGTCGCGGATTTCCGTGTGGGCGATTGGGTCGAGACCACCAGTGGGCTCGTCGAGGAAGAGCAGCTTAGGATCGTTCAGCAAGCTCTGGGCGAGTCCAACGCGTTGCTGCATACCCTTCGAGTATTGGTTAATCGTTTTGCTCATGTCGCCATGAAGATTCACCTTCTCGAGCAGGTGGATGCACTTCTGCTTATCGTTGATCCCGAAAAGCGATGCATAGAACATCAGCAGTTCGAGTCCGGTCATGTGCTCGTAATAATACGGCCTCTCCGGAACGTAGCTGATGATACGGTGGACGTCGATATCCCCAATCTCACGGCCGAAGACATAGCCTTCGCCATAGGTTGGATAGATGATGCCAAGCAACATCTTGATCGTCGTCGTCTTCCCGGCACCATTAGGGCCGAGGAATCCGTAAATCTCCCCTTCTTCTACGGTGATGTCAAGTTCGTTGACGACTTTGACTTCACCTGCTAAACGGCTTTTGTAGACCTTTGTCAGTTTTTGAGTTTCAATGGCGGCGCCCAAAGAGCACACCCCCTAAACAGAATAATTGCGGCGCGAGTATACCAGCCAACCCCAGGCCTGGCGAACTCACGCTGTACCAAAACAGGCATTGACGAGGTTAAGTTCCCCAAAAGTTCGACCCGGCTAAAGTGCGACGGCCCGGGATTCCCCGGGCCGCCAGTCTACTTTGTTTTAGCGTTGAGCCTTACGGAGTGCTAACTTGCCATCGGCATCGATCCCATCGGACTTGGAAGCTTCGGGCGACGGTGCCGTCCGGCACGATCTTGATGCGGGCTCGCATCCGGTTCTGATCCGCCGAGTTTACGAAGTATTGGGGATTGGCGCCCGTGTAAATGTAAGTCACGTTTGAATCGGCCGTGCTGATAACCCGAGTGTCGACATCGACCCAGCCTGGAGTCGGACCGCCGAAGCGGTACATCTGCATCTTCTGCGTGGCGTTGCCGCCGGCCGTGCCAGATTCGCAGGAGAAGGAGATGCTGTTAATACTCGCGGAAGGGGAACGGCCCTCGACGACAAGTTGAAGAGGCTCTACGCTTCGCGGTTGGGTCCAGTCGGGCCGTGCGCGATAGTAGAAGTCATCGGTGAACCAGAGGTCCGTGAAGTCTCCGGAGAGATAGACGCCTTTCTCAAGGGTTGCCGTGGTGGGATTACAGTCTTGTAGCGTCCCGCTGAGGTTGCCCTCGATTTTAAGGAGTAGGTTGCCTTGGCCGGGGTTCTGAGAGTCTCCGAAGATATCCTTCTCTTGCTCTTCATACATGCCGTCAAGAACGGCTCCGCCGTCAAGCCAGAAGAAGACGTCGCTGAAACCGACCTGCGGAGCCAAGATATGGTTGAACAGGTTCATCACGTTCGTGTCGAACGGAGCTTCAGGGTTGCCCGGGAACTGCCATTGGCGGAACTGCTGCGAGAACCAGAACTGCGTTTGAGGCGCAGACACTTGGGCCGAAGCGATGTTGAGCGTGATCTTCAATGGACCGACTTGGGTCTGACTTTGCGGCCACTGGACGCCGAAGTCGAGCATGTAGTTACCGGGAACGGGATAGGGTGAAAACGCACTCGTTCCGTTTGGTGCATTCGGGTTGTAGCCGTTCCAGATCGTCCACCGAATCAAGAAATTGTGGGGCGTCGGATTGTTCATTCCGAAAGTGAGCTGCTGCCAAGGCACGTTCACTGCGTTTGGAGCGATCTGAATGTCATCCAGAACCGAACAGCTATCGAACTCTGAGTCGATTTGCCCGTAAGGCGTTTGGGGAGTGGGGCTCGGATCCTGATCCGCCCAATAGAGGGGCTGCAGGGCGAGCATCGGCGAGAATGCCGGAGCCTTTCGGTAAGCCGGCTCGAAATAGCTCGTCGGCGGCTTGAACATCTTGGTCGAGCGAACCCGTTCGATCTTCGCGGGCAGCTTCATGCCCTTGATGTCGGCATAGCTCCCGTCTTTCATCCGAACCTTGCCGAATGCCACCGTCAAAGTCGTGTATGTAACGTCCTGGGCGACCGCCGAACCAGCGAACAGCGCCAAAAGCAAAAGTGCAGCGTATCTGCGCATATTAAAAACCCACCTCGATTGGAGTGATCCCTTGTATTGTAAGACAAGATCGCCGCAAATCCGGCGCTATTTTCGCAGACCGCTGTTACTCTAACTTTGTTCCGTGAAAACTTCGCGTGACTTGTCAGGTTTTCGCGGTCGTGTTGGATTGGGGTAGAGATAGCAGAGCATGGCTTCAGATAACTACGATTGGATGAAAGAGGAGAGCGATCTCTCCAAACTGGAGGAACTCGCCTTCGACGAGCGGGACAAGAACGCGCTCTTAATGGAGGCCTCCTGCGACCTTAATCTGGTCGTGATGCAACTCGCCATTAAGCACGGGGCGGACGTCAACGCGGTTGGCTTTACTACGCTGAAGACCGCCATGCACTGCGTCTGCGATTCGCCAGCCGCGCTGCTCAAGGGCCTGTCCGGCATCGCCGTCCTGATTCGAGCCGGCGCAAACCCAAACATCAAGGAAGCGGATGGCGATACGCCTCTTTGCACCGCCGCCCAATCCGCGCCTAACCTCGTTCGCCCATTGCTGGAAGCGGGTAGCGATCCCAATGTTACGGGCAGCGGCGGACTCACTCCGCTGCATCGTTCCATCTTGAAAGGCCATTCTGGCGCCGTTCAGGCCCTTCTCTCGGCTGGAGCCCGGGTGAGCGAGAAGACCGCCTCCGGCGATGCTCTCATTGCTTTGGCGGCAAAGCAGCCGTACAGTGCCGAATCCCTGGAAATCGCGAGGCTACTCGCCGCCGCCGGTGCCAACGGAGACGAGACGGACGCCCAAGGCCAAACCGCTCATGCTTTGGCCGCCGCCAATTCGCCCCAAATGGCGATGGCCGTGCGCGGAGCCCTCCCTCCCAAACCTCCTCCCGCCGTCGTCGCCCCTCCGCCGGTGGTCATGCCTCCTCCCATCATTCGGAGATAACGAGCCCGATAAAACTGGGACCTTCTCCAGGGTGGTTGCCAAGTGGATCGTCTATTCTTAACTCATGATTACCGCGCTCACCGCAATCTTGGCCGCGCAGACGATTCCCACCAG
>JBKJIP010000057.1:0-3278 GCA_046598515.1 Fimbriimonadaceae bacterium
CTTCCTGTTCCTCAATCTGTTCTTTCTCATGTGCATCGGCTTTCTGCCGTTTCCCACCGCCGTCCTTGCGGAGCATATCGACAACCCGACCCAAAGGCATACGGCGATTTTCTTGTATGCCGTCGCTCTCTTCCTTCCCGCCTTCGCGTGGCTCCTGAAATGGCTCTACGCCTCACATAAGAGCCAGCTTTTGAATAAGCGGATGGAACCGGCTTTCGTGAAGTATCAGACTGCGCGGTGGGTGCTCACGAATGTGCTCTACATCTGCGCGATCTTCATGGCATTCGTGAACGATCGCATCGCCCTCGCGATCTGCGTCGGCGTTATGCTGATGTATCTCTTCCCAATGCGGGCGCCGGAGTACCGACCGGAAGAGTCGCTCTAAGAAAACAGAACGGGCGGCTGAAAGCCGCATGCTGACCAGCCCACGCCTAGGAACCCGGAATCAGGACTCGATTGGCAACCGGTCGGCACTCCACACGAGGGCGTGTGGAGTGAACCAACGTGCCTGTTCCCACCACTCCACCCGTCAAGAACGGGATTGAGTGAACGAACTTACTTCAGCTTCGCGCTGAAGTCGAGCGTGCCTTTGCCCGGCATGGAAATGCCCATGTTCGTAATGTCCAACTTGAGGTCGCTGTTGACCTTGCCATCGATCGAAAGGGTCTTGCCCGTTGTCTTCTGCACGATCGCCTTATAGCTCGTCTTCATCGTGCCGGTCATGACCATCTCCATGCCGCCGGCGGCCGCGTTGGGATCGTCCTTCATCAGTTCGGCCATATCCATCTTCATGGGGACATCGCCCGTTACTTCGACTTCATAGGTCTCGCCCTTGTCGGCCAGCAGCTTCGCCGTCATCTTGCCGGTTACTGGAGACTTCTCTGTCATCTTGGGGACTGCGACTTCCCAGGTGTCACCGATCTTCAAAGCACCTTCGGGGAATTCGATGAAGTATCCGCCGCTCGTGGTGGCGAGGCTGGAGAGCATCATCTGAATCATGGGATTCATGCCCGCGCCGGATTTGACGTCGCTGAGGCGGTTCCGATCATCGAGCTTTGCTTGGACCGTGAGCTCCTTCGGAAGGTTCTGACCCGCGGCGCCCATGTCGGGTCCACCCTCGGATTCCATCTTCATGTCCCGGGTGATTAAGTCGACATCGGCCTTGGACTCTTTTACTTCCTTGTATTTGACAATAAAGGTGCTGGTTCCCTTAACCTTGATGTCCATATTGCCCTGAGGCGTCTCCATGCTATTGGTGGAGTTGAACTGGAAAGCGTAGGAATCTTCAGTTCCGGCTGTGAAAACACGGCGCAATTTGATGCTATCTTGGGCCATGGCGACAACCGCGAATCCGGCGACGAGTAAAGACAATGCACGAAACTTCATAGTTGCCCAATTATACGGATCAGGGCACCCCAAGGTTCACCCGTCAGGACTAAAGCGGCTGGATAAGGGGCTGCGCATCGAGAAATGCCTGAGCCACGGATACATCGAACTGGCTTCCCGCGCATCGCCGCACCTCGGCAATCGCCTGCTCATCACGAAGAGGCTCTCGCCACCGCGAGTCGTGGGTTAGGGCGTCGAATGTCTCGGCCACGGAGATGATTTGGGAGAGTAAGGGAACATCGTTGGCGTGGAGCCCATGCGGGTATCCGAGCCCATCGTGGCGCTCGTGGTGAGCAGCGATGATGGGAATCAGATCTTCGAAGGGTGTGCCAGCAAGGATATCCGCGGCGGCGGACGCGTGCGTACGGAGAGCGAGGACCTCCGCCCCTTCTAGCTGACCCGTCTTCGTGATGATCTCGGCCGGCACCTTAAGCTTTCCGATATCGTGAAGAGCGCCCGCGAAGCGGAGTCGCTCCAGTTCCTCATCGGACAGGCCCATCCCATCGCCCGTTGCCACGGCATAGACGGCGACCCGCTCCCCATGGGCGGCTTCGCCCTCGACGTGAGCATCGAGTTTGGCCAGTAGTGCGCGCAAATCCGTTTGACTCCGCATCTTGCAAACATTAAACCTGTACTTGTCTGAGTTCGGCGGAAAAACAATCCGAAGATTAATAGCGGTTTGGGCGAAACTTCACGATCAGGGCTACTGTCTACGCGCGAGCGTGCGTTGACGTATGCTTGTGTGTGCGGGCTGTTCATCATGGGTGTCGTCGGCGCCTCCAGCAAGCTGACGGCGCAGGAAGCCGAGGCGGCCCTGCAGGATGCCCTTCGCGTCGAGCTCCAAACCTCCGTGCAATCCGTCGCGCGGCTGGTTCGGCCGGATGAAGCCAATCTGGCGGCTCTTCCCAGCAGTCCAGGACATGAGGCGCTGACGCGCTATGCGGCCGGTAACCGATATGCAACGCGGGTCTTCCTCTTTAGCCAGGATTCAAGGGGCCGGCTCGTCATGCTGTTCGACCAGAACCGGTCGGCGCAACCGCTGAAGCCCGGAACGGTCGTGCGGCCGTCCCCATCAATGACCCGGGCGATCCAGTCCAAGGTTGCGATTTCAGATTACGATGAGCGAACAATTGGGAAGGCAAACGTATTCCAAGCCTTCGCCCCCATCGTCGGTGTGCAGAATCGTGCATCCGCGATTGCGGGCATCGAGCTTCCTTCCCAAAAATTTGAGACCCGACTCGCGGAGGTCCGACAGACGGTAACCTTCGGCTGGTTGCTCGGGGCACTTCTCGGGCTGGTCGTCGGATTGGCCGTCTACGCGATCCGCAATCGCCAGCTTGCTGAAGAGCGAGCGCTCGCCCAGGCGAAGCGGGCCGTGGAAGAGGTGAACGAGTCGCTCGAGGAGCGCGTCTCCCAGCGAACGGATCAACTCCGGCAGGCGATGGAGGCCAAGTCCGTGTTCCTGACAACCGCGGGCCACGAACTGCGGACTCCATTGAATGGCCTGATCGGCATGACGACTCTCGTCCTGGATGGCGACATTTCTGATGAGTCACGCCAGTATCTGATGCTCGCCAAAGATTCCGCCGAGCAACTCACGACGAAGGTCAACCAGTTACTAGATCTCGCCAGCTTGGAAAGCGGCCAGTTGAAGCTCGAGTTTGAATCCACGAACGTTGCCGAGGAGATTCAAAGGCTGTCTGACCTCTTCAATCAGAAGGCAGATCGGGCAGGATTACGCTTCATCACGTGGATCGATTCAGACTTGAACAGAAAATATTTCGTTCCAAGACGCCGAGTGCTAGAAGTGGCTTCCAACCTATTGGATAACGCCCTCAAATTCACTGATTCCGGTTGGATCTATTTCACCGCCGGCGTCTTGAATCGCGGAG
>JBKJIP010000169.1:0-11314 GCA_046598515.1 Fimbriimonadaceae bacterium
GCGACATCATGTAGTTGTCGATCGTGTTAGCGCCCGTCGTGTTATTGAAGTTGGCGTTGAGCTGACCGGCACCGCTGTGGGTGGCGAACACGCCGTTGTTGTTGAACCAGCCGGTCGAGCCGACAGGAGCGCTCACGTTTCGAGCATGCCACGTACCGGAGCCGAACGCCATAGCGTCGCCACCAGCGGTGTTGCCGAATGTCGTGGTTGCGCCACCGATAAAGCCAGTGGGTCCAGTGTCAAAGCTCTCGCTGAAGCTCTGGGCATTGGCGGCCACAGCTACAACGGAAAGAGCGGAAATAAGTAGAACTTTTTTCATTCCATCCTCCAAATGATAGACATCTCTTGTTAGAGATGATCACTATCTTAGCGGATTCCGGGCCAATTGTGCGACTCGTACAGGGGACATCGACAAAACCTAGCAAATTTCGCGGGAATGAACCTGAAACACCTGCCGACAATGCGTTTTCAAAACGCTTATCGACCTCCAAAACCGCTTAGCGTGACCCCTTCGATGAAGTAACGCTGCATAGCGAAGAAGAGCAGAAGAACGGGGACAACGGTCATTGTCGCGAAGGCCATCATAAGCCCAGGCTCTCCGCTCCGATCTCCGGAAAAGAGCTGAAGCGCATACGAAAGTGGCATTCTCTCGGGCGAATTGATGTAAATGAGAGGACCCTGGAAATCATTCCACGCCGCCGTGAACGTCCAGATAAAGATCACACTGAGGGCGGGCATGATCTGCGGCATCATAATGCTCCAGAACGTTCGCGCGTAGCCGCAGCCATCCATCTTCGCCGCATCTTCAAGTTCCATAGGGATTCCTTTGAAGAACTGCCGCAACATGAATACATTGAAAGCCGAAGCAAAGAAGGCGGGGGCCCAAAGGGGATACAGCGTATCCACCCAGCCGAGCCAACGGAAGATCAAGAACTTCGGCATCATGGTCACCGCCCCGGGAAGCATCATCGTGGCGAGGAGCAAGCTGAAGAGCTGATCACGCCACGGAAATCGCATCCGCGAGAATGCATACGCCACGAGCGACGATGAGAAGATGGTGCCGACCACGCTGAGGGCGACGATGATGAGGGTGTTCCGCAGGTAAAGAAGTCCACCATCGGTCTCGGTCGGCATGAAGTCGAGGGCTTCTGTATAGTTTTGCCATCGAAGGCCCGGGTTCCGTATGGGCTGGACTTGATCCGGCGTGAACACCATCTGTTTCTGGGCGAACGCCTTGGGCTCGGTAAGAAGGACACGCTTCCGCCCATCCTCCATCTCCTCGATTACCTGTCCCTTTACCGGAGTGCCTTCGACGGTGGCACTCACCAACGGCATTTGGCGAGGAATCTCCTTCAGAGACTCGCGCGGAACCTCGTAGACCGCGCCGCGAATGGAGAACGGTCGCGTGACATCGATCCGCACCACGCCCTCGGTCGCCTCGCCGATGATGGTGCCCTCAAAATACTGGCCGTCCTTACTGCCTTGAAAAAGGGGCAGCTTCGGGTCCATGTAAGGCACCGTCTGCTGAACCTTGGGAATCCATATCATGCCCTCTGCCGAGGACATGTCCCGCTCTTCCTTGAAACTGGTGGTCAGCAAGAAGAACAAGGGAACGCAGAAAACGAACGAACCCGAGATAAGGGCCGCTTGCTGAATGGCGGTTTTCCCGAAAGATCTCGACCGGGCCGATCGAGACGCGAGCCCCATTGCCAAGGCCGCCCCCAGGACGAGGAGAACTATGGCGGTCACGCCCGCCCACGTAATCGGTATGGAACCACGGACAATGCGCTGAACCCGATCCATGTCCCGTAGGAACAGCCAGACAAAGGCTCCGCCCGCGAGCCCCCAACCCAGAGCGCGGCGCTGGACCAAACTCCGCTCTCCCTTAATTGCGTGGCCCAATCCGGCCAGCAGAAGAGCACTGTAACCTAGGCAACCGATTGCCGCCCAGCCCGTAAAGGGAAGAATGATCCAGACGATCGGGAAGCGAAGTCCGGTTACTCCCTCGCGACTGACCGGAGCCAAAGCGGGTGCCAGAAGCAGGCCGACGGCGGCAAGAACAACCAAGGCGAGAGAGCGAGGGTGAAAGACTCCGCGCTTGTTCGCAATGTCGGAGCCGATTCGGTAAGTTGCCGCCGCGGCCAGAATCCATCCGGCAAGACCGAGGAGACTTCCGAGCGCATAAACCCAATCGCTCTTCATCGATCCTCCTCATAGTGCACCCAGCGGCGCTGAAGGCGGAACTGGATCACCGTGAGAACGACGATGACGGCGAAGACGAGCCAAGCGATCGAGGAGGCATACCCCATCT
Organism: Fimbriimonadaceae bacterium; assembly: GCA_046598515.1. GTDB lineage: Bacteria > Armatimonadota > Fimbriimonadia > Fimbriimonadales > Fimbriimonadaceae > JANJUB01. Next base: position 2,312 of record JBKJIP010000169.1, read on the forward strand.
TAAAGAACTTAAAGCCGTTCTGGAAGAGCATGTAAACCGGCGTCAGCATCGAGTCGTCGGGGCCGACCAAGCCATCCGAAGCGGGTTTCATGATGTATGGCCGATCAAACTCCTGCATCGCCCCGATAAAACCCATCACCAGGCTGAAGAAGACGATGGAGCTCATCTGGGGGAACGTGATCTTGAAGAAGAGCTGATTTGGATTCGCCCCATCGATCTCCGCCGCTTCATAGAGGCTTCGGGAGACGCCTTTCAGGCCCGCGAGCCAGAGAACCATTCCTCCACCGACCGCCCACAGCCCCATCACGATCAGGGCCGGCTTCGACCACTCCGCCGAGTTCAGCCAAGCGGGCGGCGCAAGACCCAGCCACTGGGTAATCGTATCCCGCCACAGACCATTGATCAGCCCCTTGTTCGGGTCCGGGGAGAGAACCCATGTCCATAGCACGGCGCTCGCCACTACGGGCATAACCGCCGGAAGATAGAAGAAGGTTCGGTAGAACCGCATCCCCTTCGTGGCCGCGTTAAGAAGCAGGGCCACGCTGAGGCCGGCAATGATTCCGAGAGGCACGCCCACGGCGGCGAGGTACATCGAGTTGCTGAATGCCTTGACCACCGTGGCCCGGTCGACGTCGAACAGATCCCGATAATTCTTCAGCCCCACCCAGTGAGCTGGATTCAGCACGTCGTATTGCGTGAAGCTGAAGATTAGAGATGCGATCATGGGGCCCAAGGTGAAGATGAGAAATCCGATGACCCACGGCGAGATAAACAGGTAAGCCCATTTAGCCTCCGATCTCTCCAGTCGACCCAAGTTCAGCTTGCGGAATCGCCAGAAGAAGACGGCCAGCGCGACTCCGATGACGGCAAGCGTGATCCAGACCGCGATGTTGGCGTCGATGATCGGATAGTCGTCTTTGCTGAAGTAAGCATCCAGTTCCCGCTGAACCGTCGCTTGCCCGGCGAGAAGGGCATCCTTTGGTGATGCTTTGCCATACAGGGCCAGCTCCATGGCGCGAACATGCTCATTCCAAAGAGTCTGGGCGACGAAGGTGGGAGGCCGGCCTCGGCCAAACTTGGCCATCTCGACGTGCGTTGCCCTTGCCTTCGCATAGCTGGCGATCGGCGGCTGATACAGCTTGAGCAGTTGCTCATTCGCCTCTCGCTGAGCCGCCATCGCGGGAATAAAGATGCGCCCGCGGAGCCTCTCCCATCCGGCCTGTGCCTGGCTTTCCAGCAGGCGACCTTCTGTGCTTGTCGCGAACTTAATGTATTCCCAGGCTAGATCGGGATTCCGCGCGCCCTTCGGTATCGCGTAGGCAAACCCGCCGAACCAGGTCACGAAGGTGTCCTTTTCGTTCGCGAACTCGCCCCGCTTATGGAATCGATCATCCGGCACCGGGGCGGGGGCACTATCAACCTGAAGCTGAGGAGCGTAGCGAGCCAGATCCTTGAGGATCCAGTCGCCGTCTATCTTCATCGCGACCTTGCCGATGATGAACGCGTCGTTCATCTTATTTTGAAAGCCACTCTCAAAGGACTTGGCATTCTCATAGCCGCCGACTTGCTTGTAGCCTTCGATCATGAATTGAAGGGCCGTTTCTGCGGCTGGAGTGTAGAGCGTGCATTTCGATCCGTCCGCCGACATGAAGTTGGCGTTCATCTGGAACGCGTACATGTAGAGCCAGGAGTTTCCGAAGTTGGGCAGGAAGCCGGCTCTCTTGAGCGTGCCGTCCTTGTTTCGTTCGGTTAGAACCTTGCTGTACGCCAAGATTTCCGACCACGTGCGGGGCGCGCCCTCCGGGTCGAGTCCGGCTTTACGGAGTTCCTCCGCTTTCTCACGAAAGAGACCCCGGTTGATATAGAGAATCCGGTCGTCTGCCGCGACAGGAATCGCGTAGACCTGCCCATCGTAAACCCCCTCGTTCCACGCCGCCTCGTAATACTGTTCGGGCCGAGGACAGAGTGGGTCACTACTGGAATCACGCTCGATGTACTCCGAGAGCGATCGGAATGCCCCACGGCTAGCCCAGTCGGAAACGCTGAAGCGGTCTTGGATGACGGCGTCGGGGGCGACGTTGCCGACAATGCTCGTCATGAGCTTGGTCGGGTCCATCCCGCCCGCACCCATGTTCATGGCCCGAATCCGAATGCCGGGGTGGCGCCTTTCGAACTCGCGGATTACGGCTTGGCTACCCTTGGAGTCCGGGCCGAGGTTGAGGCCCCACAAGATGACGTCTGTCGCACTCGCCAAGCCAGGGAGCAGCATAGCCAGGAAGGCCAGCCATCGCGCACGCCTCATGAAGGTTCTATTCTACGGTGCGGGACACATTTCGTGTCCCGCAAGCGCGTCACATTTTCGACTTTAAGACTTGAACCGCTTTCTGAAGCTGAGGATCGGTCTTCAAATCGCCGGGGGCCATCTCGATATCGGGGTCGACCTTGACCTCTACGTCGGGATGGAGGCCACCCGAAATGTAGGTTCCGTCCTCATCGACCTTGCGGCTAATGTCGGGCGTGGTCGGGAGGAAGTAGCGGGCGATCGTGATCTTGACCGAAGCGTTATCCCGAAGCTGGAACACGTTCTGGACGGAGGCCTTTCCGTAAGTGTGCTCACCGACCAGGGTCGCCTTGCCATAGTCTCGCAGAACGCCGGCGAAAATCTCCGCGGCGCTTGCCGATTCCTCGTTGATGAGGCATACGATCGGATAGGGCCACTTTCGAACTTGACCGGAGTTCGTGCGCTCTTGGGTCGTCTTCTCCCGTTCTTTCATGGAGACGACAAGCTTGTCGGAGACAAACGAGGAAAGCATGTCCGAGGCCGTATTTAGAAGACCGCCCGGATTGCCGCGGAGATCGATAACGAGACCCTTGATGCCCTGCTTTTCGAGCTTCAGAACCTGCTCGAGGAACTGCTCCTCGGTGGGTTGGGCAAACTGGGTCACGAGAACGTAACCTATCTTCGTCTCGGGCAATACGCGCCCTTCGACCGTCGGCGTGACGATCTTGGCTCGAGTTACCTTGATGCTCAGGGGCTGAGCTTGACCGGCTCGAATAATCTGCAGCGTCACGCTCGTGTTCTGCGGACCACGAATCTTGTTCGCGACCTCGTCGGTCGTCTTGCCCGCCATGCTGATGCCATCGACGCTCACGACGGTGTCGTTCGCCTTGATGCCAGCGCGATTCGCGGGGCTATCTTCAAAGACAACGACGATACGAGCACCAAGGGCGTCAGGAGCCAAGCGGGCACCAATACCTTGGAAATTGCCCTGCGTTTCAATCGTGAACTGTTGATTGATGCGCGGTTCCATGAACATGGTGTGCGGATCGCCGAGCGAGGCCATCATGCCCTCGATCGAAGCGTATTTGGCCGCCTTCTGGTCGACTTTCTTGTAATAGTCTTTGCTGACCTTCTGGAACATCTGTTCGTATTGAGCGCCGACCGAAAGCTGGCGGCCCTTTTCGTCGATTCCGAGAAAGGTCGTAACCGTTCTTGTGTCGGGGAGCTGCCCGCGCTGAAGATCACGCCAGGCGAAACCTACGGTGAAGAGGCCCAGAAACGCGATGGCATAGCCGATGAATCTTGCGGTTTGTTTCACTTGGTCACCTCTTCCTTCTTGGCTTCGCCGGCTGCCTTCGCGGTGGGCGAGTAGGCTGCTCTTACCAACGTAAACCCATCGCCGTTCGGCAATACCGCGACTTCCGCGGCGAGTTGCTCCTTCGGCAGGGTTCCCTGAATGGTGGCGAGGCCCTTACTCGCGAGAGCCCGGGCAACGATGCCAGCCGAACCGCGGGTCGACGGGTCCACGATGAACGTAATCTTCTTGGCCTTGCCTTCGCCCTTATCCAGTTTGAAGGGCTCTTCGCCGTCATTTGAGGTCATCGCTCCATAGCTACCGGCCGGACCCAGCAGGCTAAGAACGTCTCGGGCTAAGGAGAGGTCCAATGAACTGTTGTTTCGCAGGTCGATCGTCGCGACGCCGTCCTCGGGAAAGGCTTTCGCCAACTCGGAGGCTACACCGGTGATCATCTGAAGCTTGATCACACCACCCTCGGCATCGACCGCCTTGACGATCGACTTCTGCCGAACAATCTCGGCCGTCTTCAGGACCCCCTTTGAGAACCAAGAGACGTCGAGCGGACCGGCGGTGCCAATCATGAGCAGATCTCTCGCCCGTGCCGGCATCATGCTCGACTCAGACTTGGTGCGAAGCTCACTGCGCATTTTCTTGAACTCCCCTTCCTTCGACTTATCCTTCGCGACATCGCGGGCGAGGGTTCGAAACTTTTCGATCAACTCGGGATTCACGATCCAGTGCTTGTTCACGGAATCGATAATGTCGCCCGACTTGAGGCCGGCCTTTTCGGCGGGGCTGCCGGGAGCGACGACGGTGACCATCAGGCGGGGAAATCCGTTGATGTCGTCTTCCTTTGTTTTCGGAAAATCAAAAACGAGCTCAGCGCCGATCCCTTCGAACTCACCCTTTCGCATGTTCTGGAAGACGCGGAACTCATCCTTATCCATGTAGATTGAGTTGGGATCGTTCAGACTCAGGATCATGCCTCGAGTTGCGCCGCTGACGAGCTTGTGCTCGTCTTGGATCGGATCGACGTAGCCTTCCTTGAGGAGCTGCGTCATCGATTCGAAGTAGGGACGCTCGGGAATGTCGTATTCCTGAGTTCCCTTCTCTGTGCTCGCGACGAGCATGCCCGTTAGAGGGTCTTGCGAGACCGGTCGGCCAAGGTCGGCCCCATCTCGTGCAGCCATTCCCAGCAGAACGGTGCCTGCGCCAGCCACCACGATCATCGTGGCTTTCCATGATTTCGATGCGTTATTGCTCAAAGGATCTCCGTGTTCGCCAATTCTACGTCGGATGAATGCTAAATGACTATCGGTCGCAGATCATTCGTTCCCAAGATAGGCCTTACCGATGCAATACCGGCATTTCTGTATTTACGCGAGGCAGGATCGGATTTGTACGCCGTTGCAACATTCGCTTTTGAGAGCCACTGCGTCACGGCGGCCTTCACTCCCGCGTCGGGATGCGCTTGAAGTGCGGTGACCCGGTCGCGATAGCCGGGCTTTGCAGGCAATTCGGTGAGAAAGACGACAACAGCCTCCGGCACCATCTTGTCTAAAGCCTTCCAAGCTGCCGTCGCCTTGCCCGGGTTCGCCCCCGCAAGTTTCGCGGCGGCTAGGGCCCGCAGATAGTCGCTTGGTTCCGAGGCAGGATCGAGGACCGACGCCAATCGATCCGCTACTTCCGGCACAGAGACATCGGCGACCCGAATCGCCGCGGCTCGGACCACCGGCTCGGATCCGTTGATAAAGCTAAGGGAGACGATCTTCGCCGGGTTCCCATCGACCTTCGATAGAGCGACGGCGGCCTCTCGCCGCGTCACCCAAGACGGCGAAACGAAGAGCAAGCTGATCTCGCCGGCCAGTTTCGACTCCTTCGTCTGGTTAACGATCTGCCGAGCGGCTTCCCTCTTGTTCATATCGAAGGGCCCCTGTGTTAGGGCTCGGCGAACTGCCGTCCATGCTTCGTCAGAACCCTGAGCCGCAAGAGCTTCGAATACCAATCGGTTGTAGCGTGGCGAGAAAGACCTGGCCGCCTTAATCAATGTCGGGATGCTCGCCGGGTCTTTTCGAGCTCCAAACTTCATCATTGCATTCAGGCCAACGATGGCATCGCGATCCAGAATCAAGGTCCGAAGGGTCTCGAGGTTTTCACCGTTGTTGGCGGCCCATGCGGCACGGCTGAACGGGTCCTGCGCCTCGGCGATAACAGGCACATCCGTCGTCCGTGGAAGCGTGGTGGGCCCGTTAAAGTTCGCGGGCATCGGGGAAACCCGAAAATCGTCCATGAGGAAGGCGGGACCGGGATTAACCGGAGACCAGTAGTACGCATCTGGCGGAGATACCAAGTAGACGTTCGAAACCGGATCGATTCCGTCGCTATTCGCCCCATTCAAAGCGATCGTGACCTGCTGCCAGGTGCTGTCCGAAGGAATACTCAGGGCTACGTCAGCATCATCGGTCGCCGCCCCGGCAAACAGCATGGGGCGGCCGAAAAGCCTGTATCGACGGGTCTTTGCTCCCTCGACAATGAGTTGCAGAGGAGCCGAACTGCTGGTCTTGATCCAAAATTGCAGCAAGGGATTCTTCGCCGCATTGAAGATGGGCTGGTCAGTGCCATTGCCGAGTAGCCGAATGGCACCATGGCCGGGTCGAGGCAAGCTTCGAATGTCACCGACCGCGCCGCGATCAGAATCTACAACGGTCTTGGCTTCGAAGTAGCCGGTGACGCTAAGGCTCTCAGCTTCTTTTGCGTCGAAGGGCACTGAAGTCTTTTCCGCCGGAGCGGGTAGCGGTAGCCGGGGTGGCGTCTCGCCGATAATTTCCTGGTCATTGCCCGCTAGGCCCGCGCCTTCGAAGACAACGATCACGTGGCCAGACGCCGGGAAGAATCCAATCGCCTTTCGGGTGCCGAGTTTGGCGGCGAAAAGGTCGGCGTAGCGATCTTGCACATACAGCCGATCGCCGGCTAGCACCGAACCGCGAACATCAAAATCGAACTTGAGGTCGCCAACCACCAGGCCGGTGTCCGTTTCGACGGCTTTCTCGCTTGCGAGATCGAGGGCCGGAAGCTTTACCCAAGGGTCGTCCGCGACTTCTGACCAAAGCCGCGGACCGGTTCCCGCGGGCCGGTGCGAAGCTTCGTCCGCAATAGCGTCATCGGCGAGTGCCTGCCACATGCTCGCCCCTCGAATGACGTCATCGGGATCGCGCAGGAGACTGAGATCCCGGGCCAGAGTCGGTTCTGGCAAGCGGCGACTCGGAGAGAAAACGCGATATCCTTCGCGCTGCGCGGAGGCCTGAAGCTGCTCGACCCATGCGTCGAACATCGTTCGGGCGAAGGCACCCGGCAGTGCCGGATCGAACGAGCCATAGAACGGCAGGTACGTCGTCGGCACCTTGCCGATCAAATCCGTCGGCGTGCGGTAGTCGAGCACCGAAGTTACCGCGATGCAGGAGCGGTAGGGCTTAGAACTGATCAACCTCGGCAGGAGACTTTCTTTGATGACATCTTCAGGAGCCTGATCGACTTCCGCGTACGCCATCTCTGCGTCAACCTCGAAATCCGGTTGTATCTCGACTTTGCCGCCGGTATAGGCTCTCACCATGTAAGTGAACAGGGCCGTTTCGCGCCTCAGTCCCCGGAGCTCGTCGCCATCGATGGTGTACTTCCGGGCCATCCAGAAGCCGTATTTCGTCTGCGCAATCTGGTCAATGCCCGAAGACACGAAAATCTTCATGGGCCACTTCAAGCTGGAATCGGCCGAAACTCTACCGCCGAGTTCGGCGAGCTCCTCCCACCCGCTGTTTGCCCGGACACGGCCCACGAGTTTGCCATTGACAAACCGATAGGTCCAGCCCCCGCTTTCTAAAGCGGCACCAACGACGGGGTCAGGCTTCCATGTGGGAATGGTAACCGGCGTTCTGACCCCTCCGAGGTCCACGAGCGGAAGCTGCGATTGTGGCGAAAGGATCAGAAAAGCGATTCCAGCGATCATAGGCTAACTCAGGAGCTCGAACAGCCGAATATCATCAGGGCTAGCGGCATGGCCGTCGCCTCGACTGTAGGTAAGCCCATCACGGGCACCCAGGGAGCTGAGATCGGCGGGCATCTTCTGAATAAGATCGAGCACTACCTTTTTGATACGTTCGGCGTTCTTTGTGAATACTTCCAAAACGTCGTGCGCGTTTACCGCTTCGGTGCCAGCATGCACACCACTGTCGTAATCCGTAATCAAAGCGATGTTGACAACCGCCATTCCGAGTTCACGGCAGAGGTAGGCCTCCGGGTATTGCGTCATGTTGATGACTTCCCAGCCAGCGTCATGGAACCACTTGCTCTCCGACTTCGTGCTGAAGCGGGGACCTTGAATGACCACGACGGTGCCCTTGTCATGACACTCGATGCCGTGCTCCCGGATGATTTCCACGGCGAGCTTTCGAAGAACTGGATCGTAAGTCTCGGCAGGCGAGATGTGCGTCACGATGGGACCATCGTAAAACGTGTCGGCACGGCCATTGGTCCGGTCGACGAACTGGTCGGAAACCACGAAGTCGCCGGGCTTAACATGCGTTTGGAGGGAACCCGCCGCGCAGGGGCTGATGATCGCTTCAACACCTAGGGATCGCATCGCCCAAACATTCGCTCGATAGTTGATCTTATGGGGAGGGAGCGTGTGATTGCGCCCGTGCCGCGGCAGGAATGCCACTTTTCGGCCACCGACGGTGGCGAGCATGATCGAGTCGCTCGGCGGTCCGTAGGGGGTGTCGATCTTAACTTCGTGAACGTCCGTGAGCAGGCTGTAAAAGCCCGATCCGCCAAAAACTCCGATTTCTGCCTTTTGATCCATTGGTTGTATCTATTTCCTCATCTGCTCGAGAATCGTTGTCGCCATGTTCTTGATCGCAGTATTCAAGCGCGAGCCCTTCCTCAAAATGACATCGGGCAGCAACGGAGCGATGCGACCCTTTTGAAAGGCCGTCATCGACTTAAAACGGGGGTCGGCTTTAACCGACGCAGGGTCTCCAGCGACCACGATCACATCCGGATTCATCTTCAGGAACGCTTCCGCGTTCAGGGGAACGAAAGCCCTTCCGGGTGCGCCAACAAACTGACCACCAGAGTTGTTCACGATCAGGGCGGGTGTTGAGTCTTCCCCCGCGATCATGTGCTCGGAGCCCTTTCCAGGAAGAAGAACGACGACCCTTGGCGCCGGAGAAATGGCGCTCGATTTTGCTTGGCCGATCTGCCGGTTGATCTGGTCGATATAGCTCGACAGAACATATTCTCCGTGACTCAACTTGCCAAGCTCGCGCAATGACTTCTCGAACCCAGCCAATGTCGTTCCGCCATCGGTCGCGTGGACCGGAATGCCGGAATCCTTAAACTTCTGAACGTCTTCGTCGGAAATGACATCGCGATC